>NZ_DAZC01000027.1:153684-196033 GCF_002508845.1 Methanobrevibacter sp. UBA417 | reverse complement strand
CTGAAGAATTAGAAGAATTATCTGCTGAAGAAAAAGAAGATTACTTAACTCAAGCAGCAATAAAATTCATAGGAAATCGTGTAGCAAAAGGTATGACTGAAGAATACAGAATCAAAAGAGCTGAAGATGTTATTGACAGATACTTATTACCACACATGGGAACCGAACCAGAAAGACGTCATGATAAAGCAATATACCTTGCAGAAATGACTGAAATGTTACTCCAAGTAATAGCTGGAGAAAGAGATCCCCATGATAAGGATCACTACACTAACAAAAGACTCAGAGTATCTGGAGATTTAATGGAAGATTTATTTAGAGTAGCTTTCACAAGTCTAACTAGAGATATGAGTTACCAATTAGAAAGAAGCTTATCACGTGGAAAAACATTATCTATTAAACAAGCAGTACGTTCAGATGTACTAACAGAAAATATTAAACATGCTATAGCAACAGGTAATTGGGTAGGTGGAAGAGCTGGAGTAAGTCAATTATTAGATAGAACCAGTTACATGGGAACACTTTCACATTTAAGACGTGTAGTATCCCCATTAACAAGAAGTCAACCCCACTTTGAAGCAAGAGATTTACACCCAACACAATTTGGTAAAATATGTCCAAATGAAACTCCAGAAGGACCTAATTGTGGATTAGTTAAAAACTTAGCATTATTATGTAAAATATCCGAAGGTTCAGACACTCAAGAAATAGTAGATACCATTGAATCAATGAATGTATTAAACAAATAATCAGGAGGAATTCCGTGACAGAAACAGCAAATCAAGTTAACAAAGCTAAAGTTTATATTAATGGGGAACTCATTGGTTCAGTAAACGACCCTATAGATTTCACTAAACAAATGAGAGAAAAAAGACGAGCTGGTGAAGTATCTGATGAAATGAACATAACCTATTATAATGATACTGATGAAATTTACATATTCAATGATCCAGGAAGAGCTCGAAGACCTTTAATCATAGTAGAAAATGGACTTCCATTACTTACAGAAGAACATTTAGATCAAGTTGAAAAAGGAAAAATCACTTGGAATGATTTAATAAACATGGGTTTAATTGAATATTTAGATGCAGAAGAAGAAGAAAATGCATACATAGCAATGACATTAAATGATTTAAATGAAGATATAACTCATTTAGAAATCGACCCATCTACTATGTTAGGTATATGTGCAGGAATCATCCCATTTTCAGATCACAATTCTTCTCCAAGAAATACCATGGAAGCAGGTATGACCAAACAAGCACTTGGATTATACGTATCAAATTATGCATTACGTACAGATACAAGAGCACACTTATTACATCATCCACAAACCCCTATAGTAAAAACAAGAATTATTGATGCAACCAATTATGATGCAAGACCATCAGGTCAAAACTTAGTAGTAGCATTAATGAGTTATGAAGGGTATAACATGGAAGATGCAATGATCCTAAACAAATCTTCTCTTGAAAGAGGAATGGGAAGAAGTTCATTTTTCAGATCATATGAAGCATCAGAAAGAAGATACCCTGGAGGACAAGAAGATAAATTCGAAGTCCCAGAAAAAGGAGTAAAAGGATACAGATCTGAAGAATCATACAGAAACTTAGATGAAGATGGAATAGTCAACCCAGAATCACATGTAGAATCTGGAGATGTATTAATCGGAAAAACAAGCCCTCCAAGATTCTTAGAAGAAATCGATGAATTCGGTACAGTAGCTGAAAAAAGACGAGAAACAAGTGTAACCGTAAGACACGGTGAAAAAGGTATAGTCGATGCAGTATTACTAACCGAAACTGTTGAAGGAAGTAAATTAACAAAAATCCGAGTAAGAGAAACAAGACAACCTGAATTCGGAGATAAATTCGCTTCAAGACACGGGCAAAAAGGGGTAGTTGGATTAATATTATCCCAAGAAGATGTACCATTCACAGAAGATGGAGTAATACCTGATATTATAGTAAACCCCCATGCGATACCATCAAGAATGTCTGTAGGACAAGTACTTGAAATGGTAGCAGGTAAAGCAGCTTGTTTAGAAGGAGAACGTATTGATGGAACACCATTCAATGATGATATTGAAGGCGAAATCAAACAAACCTTAAAAGACCATGGATTTGAATCTGCAGGTTGTGAATCATTATACAATGGTTCCACTGGAGAAAGAGTCGAAGCAGAAATATTTGTAGGAGTAGCATACTACCAAAAATTACACCACATGACAACAGATAAAGTTTACGCTCGTTCAAGAGGACCAGTACAAGTTCTCACACGCCAACCAACAGAAGGAAGAGCACGTGAAGGTGGTTTAAGATTTGGAGAAATGGAAAGAGATTGTCTTATAGCTCACGGAGCAGCATTATCATTAAAAGAAAGACTCTTAGATGAATCAGATAAGTATGAAGCAATCGTTTGTGACAATTGTGGTATGCTAGCAGTATACGATAAAAACAAAGATAAAAAATACTGCCCAATATGTGGCGATTCAGAATCTTACCCAGTAGAAATTTCATATGCATTTAAACTTTTACTCGATGAACTCAAAAGTTTATGTATCTTCCCTAAATTAGTATTAGGAGATAAAGCATAAGAAACTTAACAAAGACGGACTTATGATTACTAATAAAATATATTAAAAGGAGCTAATATTTTGCAAAAAGGAATTATAAAACAGATTAATGAAATAGATTTTGGATTAATGTCACCAGATGATATTCGGAAAATGTCTGTTGTTAAAATTGAAACTCCCGATACCTACGATGAAGATGGATACCCAATTGAAAATGGATTAATGGATCCTCATTTAGGTGTTATAGACCCAAGTTTAAAATGTAGAACCTGTGGTTTTAGAGGAGGAGAATGTCAAGGGCACTTTGGAAGTATCGACTTAGCAAGACCTGTAATACATGTAGGTTTTGGAGATATTATTCATAAAATCTTACGTTCAACTTGTAATGAATGTGGAAGAATCCTTTTAGATGATTCTGAAATTGAAACCTACACAAATAAAATGAATGAATTAAAAGAAAATGGGGAAAATCTAAACGGCTTAATTAAAGAAATCTATAATGTAGCACGTAAAGATGAATGTCCACATTGTGGAGCAGAACAAGAAGCTGTTAAAATAGATAAACCAATATCTATCATTCAAGGAGATTACAAGTTAACTGCATCTGAAGTAAGAGAAAAATTAGAAAGAATCAAAGATGAAGATGCTTACATTTTAGGAGTAAACCCTGAAGTAGCACGTCCAGAATGGATGGTATTAACAGTATTACCAGTACCTCCAGTAACTGTAAGACCTTCAATCACTTTAGATACTGGTGAAAGATCTGAAGATGATTTAACCCATAAATTAGTTGATATTTTAAGAATCAACCAAAGATTAATAGAAAACATGGAAGCAGGAGCTCCACAATTAATTGTAGAAGATTTATGGGAATTATTACAATACCATGTAACAACTTACTTTGATAATGAAGCATCAGGAGTACCTCCAGCAAGACATCGATCTGGTCGTCCATTAAAAACCTTAGCTCAAAGATTAAAAGGTAAAGAAGGAAGATTCAGAAGTAACCTTTCAGGTAAACGTGTAAACTTTTCAGCACGTACTGTAATTAGTCCAGATCCAAACATTAGTATTAATGAAGTTGGAGTACCTGAAATGATTGCAAAAGAAGTAACTGTTCCAACTTATGTTAATGAATGGAATATTAACAAAATGAAAGAACATGTTCTTAATGGACCAAATAAACATCCTGGAGCTAACTATGTAATCAGATTAGACGGTCGAAAAATGAGAGTCTATGATGAAAACAAAGAAAACATAGCAGAAAGCTTAGAACCGGGATGGATTATAGAAAGACATTTAAAAGACGGAGATGTTGTTCTATTCAATCGTCAACCATCACTTCACAGAATGAGTATGATGGCACATGAAGTAAAAGTTTTACCATATAAAACATTCAGACTCAACCTTTGTGTATGTCCTCCATACAATGCAGATTTCGATGGGGATGAAATGAACATGCACGTATTCCAAACAGATGAATCTCGTGCAGAAGCAAAATCATTAATGAGAGTACAAGAACATATTCTCTCTCCTCGTTTTGGTGGTCCAATTATTGGTGCTATCCACGATCATATTAGTGGAGCATACTTATTAACCCGTGATGGATCAACATTTACTGAAGAACAAGCTTTCCAAATAATCAGAAAATCCCATTTAGCAATACCTAAACGTAAATATGAAGATTGGACTGGAAAAGAATTATTCAGTTTACTCCTACCAGATGATCTTAATATGCATTATAAAGCAGAAATCTGTAGACATTGTGATGAATGTTTAGGAACTTCATGTGAAAATGATGCATATGTTGTTATTGAAAATGGGGTTCTCGAATACGGAGCTATAGATGAAAAAGCATATGGTTCATTCAGTGGTAAAATCTTAGATAAAATTGTTAAGGAATATGGTCCTGATCGAGCTAGAGAATTCTTAGATCGTTCAACTGATTTAGCTATTTGTGGAATCATGAAAACAGGAATCACAACAAGTACTAATGATGAAGAAATTCCAGAAGAAGCTAGTGACAGAATTGAAGCACGTTTAGATCAAGCTGAAGAAAACGTAGATAAATTAGTTAAAGCTTTTGATGCTGGTGAATTAGAAGCATTACCTGGTAGAAGTTTAGAAGAAACTTTAGAAATGAAAATCATGCAAGTTCTTGGTGAAGCTCGGGATAAATCTGGGGAAATTGCTGAAGCATACTTTGGAATGGATAACCACAGTGTAGTAATGGCACGTACTGGTGCAAGAGCATCTATGCTTAACTTAACTCAGATAACTGCTTGTGTAGGACAACAATCTGTTCGTGGGGGTCGTATCCACAGAGGTTATATTGAAAGAACTTTACCTCACTTCAGAAGAAACGAATTAGGTGCTAAAGCTAAAGGATTTGTTCATTCAAGTTATAAAGAAGGATTAGATCCAATAGAATTCTTTTTCCACGCTATGGGAGGAAGAGAAGGGCTTGTTGATACAGCTATTCGTACAGCACAATCTGGTTATATGCAAAGAAGACTTGTAAATGCTTTACAAGATTTAAAAGTTAAAGAAAATGGGTTAGTAACAGATAATAGAGGAAAAGTTGTTCAAACCATGTTCGGAGAAGATGGAGTAGATCCAGCAAAAAGTGATTATGGACATGCAGCAGACCTTGATAAACTAATTGATGAAATGAGAGTTAAAAAATAAATTCAGGAGTAAGGTTAGTATGGCAGAAGAAATGGATAAAGCAATAACTAAAGTAGAAAAAGTTCTTAAAAAGAGAAAAATCGATTTTCCTGAAAAATATGTTCTCAGTCTTGCAGATGCTTATGTAAGAAGAGATTTAACTGATAAAGAATTAGATAAATTAATAGTTAAAGTCGAAGAAGCCTATGAACGAGCTCATGTTGAAGCTGGGGAGGCTGTTGGAACTGTAGCTGCACAATCTGTAGGAGAACCTGGTACTCAGATGACCATGCGTACTTTTCACTACGCAGGGGTAGCAGAATTAAACGTTACCTTAGGTCTACCAAGACTTATAGAAATTGTTGATGCAAGAAAGAAAATTTCAACTCCAACAATGGATATTTACTTTGAAGAAGAATACAATAACGATGAAGAATTTGTTAAAAAATTAGCAAACCGAATCGGTAAAAGTACAATCAATGATGTCATTAAAGATTTCAATTTAAATTATGCTGAAATGAATGTTCAAGCAGAATTAGATGTTGAAAAAATTCAAGAAAAAAGACTTGACTATGATGATATAATTGCAAGTATAGAAAAAGCTTTTAAGAAAGTAAATATAAAAGACAACATGCTTACATTTGAACCTTCAAAACAATCAATTCGTGAACTAAGACTTCTCTCAGATAAAGTACGTGATTTACAAGTAAGTGGTATTAAAAATATCGGAAAAGTAATTATACGTAAAGAAGATGAATTCACAATACATACAGAAGGATCAAATTTAGGTCAAGTTTTAAAAATAGAAGGTATTGACAAATTTAGAACTTCCACTAATGATATATACGAAATAGAAAACGTTCTTGGTATAGAAGCAGCTCGTAACGCAATCATACATGAAACCTCTAGAACTCTCGGAGAACAAGGGTTAAGTGTTGATATAAGACACATAATGTTAGTTGCAGATATGATGACTCACCAAGGAGTAGTTAACTCTATAGGAAGACATGGAATTAGTGGAGAAAAATCAAGTGTTCTTGCTCGTGCTGCATTCGAAGAAACCAGTAAACATTTACTTCATGCAAGTATAAGAGGAGAAGTTGATCATTTAACCGGTGTAATAGAAAATATTATTATTGGACAACCAATACCCCTTGGTACTGGCTCAGCTAGTGTCATAATGAAACCAAATAAATAAAGGAGGCAGATGATGGACGTAGATAGAGGAATAAGAGTCGCAGTAGACACAGGAGATGTCACATTAGGCTCAGAAAAAGCAATTCAATCTTTAAAATTAGGAAGAGGTTTATTAGCTGTAGTAGCAGCAAACAGTCCTAAAGAAATTAAAGAAGATGTTGAATACTATTCAAAACTTTCTGAAATACCATTCATAACATATGAAGGTACCAGTGTAGAATTAGGTTCTGTTTGTGGAAAACCATTCACAGTAGCAACTTTAATCATTAACGATCCAGGAGATTCTACTATATTAGAAATATTGGGGTAGATTTAATTGTCTATTAAATTTAATGCAAATGAAATCAGATACATAGCTCTCTTTGAGAGTTTAACTGGTGCAATGGTAAAAGATTGTATCATTGATGAAGATAATAGTAAAGTAACCTTTGTTGTTAAAAATGGAGACATGGGCTTAGCTATCGGTAAAGGTGGAAGCACAGTCAACAAAGTTCAAAAAGCTGTAGATAAAGGTGTTGAAATCATCGAATTTTCAGAAGATCCAACAACTTTCATAAAAAATATTTTAGCTCCAGCAGAACTTAAAAACATTAAAGTTCTCCAAAAAGAAACAGGTGAAAAAATAGCTACAGTTGCAACAGACTCTGTTAACAAACGTATTGCCATTGGTAAAAACGGTGTTAACATAGAAAGAGCTAAACTTTTAGCTAAAAGACAACATAATATAAGTAATATCATTTTAAAATAAATAATGATATTACTTATTTTTTCTTTTTTTAAAAATATTTAATAATTAAATTAACTAAAAACTTATTTCTAAAATAGATTTTTTTCAAAAAATAAACTTGAAAAAACATAACATATATAAATGTAGTAAAACATAATTATTGATATTATAGGTATGGTTACATAAACCAAATTTTAATGTTATAAAAAAAATGTATTTAGTAAATACTATGAAGCTAAATGTGTGCAATTTAGTTACAATAGAAATTTCCTTTATAACAAAAAACCTATTAAAATTAAATAAATCCATAAATCAACATATTGTATAAAAATTAAATAATACTAATTTTTTAAAATCAATTTGTTTTAACACTTAAAATTAATCAACTAATAATTAATCAGTGTTAACGTTATTTATTTAATGAAAAAATAATCCAAAAACTAAATATAAAAAAATTATATTACTAAATATAATTAGCTAATTATATTAAAAAATACAATTTATAAACCTTCAAATTAGTTTTAAAACTAAAATAAGGTATTATTACAAAAAAAATAGATTCTATAATTATAATATCTATTATAAATTAGAAATTTAGATTGCTATAAAAAAGATTATATTGTGAAGAAAGAAAATTTTATAGTAAATCGCAGCGGTGGATTTCTAATTCATAATCATGAATTATATTATTATAATCTTTCACAGACAAAAGAAAAAGAGGATATAATATGCCAGGACTTTTTGCTGCAAAAAAATTAAAAAGTAAAAGACAACATTTTAAATGGAAAGATGTGGAATACAAAAGAAAAGCTTTAAGATTAGATGTTAAAGCAGATCCTTTAGAAGGAGCTCCACAAGCACGAGGAATTGTAATTGAAAAAGTAGGAATAGAAGCAAAACAACCTAACTCTGCAATTCGTAAATGTGTACGTGTTCAATTAATTAAGAACGGTAAACAATTAACAGCATTCGCTCCAGGGGACAATGCTATAGGATTTATCGATGAGCACGATGAAGTAATGATTGAAGGAATCGGAGGACCATCCGGAAGATCCATGGGAGATATTCCTGGGGTTCGTTGGAAAGTATCTAAAGTTAATAATGTAGCTTTAGAACAAATGGTATCTGGAAAAATTGAAAAACCAGTAAGATAAGTGAGGTAATCCGTATGAGTCAAATTTTTGAAAAATATGAATTAGATGATGTTAAAATTTCTGATTTAGGTTTAAATGGATACATCTGCTTAGATGAAACCATTGTTCCTCATACATCAGGTCGACATGTTAAAAGACAATTTGCAAAATCTAAAGTATCTATCGTAGAAAGATTAATGAACAAATTAATGAGAACTGAAAGAAATTCTGGTAAAAAAAATAAAGCATACATTACAGTAAGAGATGCATTAGAAATTATTCAAAAGAAAACCAAACAAAATCCAGTTCAAATCTTAGTAAAAGCTGTAGAAAAATCTGCACCTCGTGAAGAAACTACTCGTATTAAATACGGTGGAATAGGATACCAAGTAGCTGTAGATATTTCCCCACAAAGAAGAGTAGATTTAGCATTAGGTTTCATAAGTTTAGGAACAATGCAATCAGCATTCAAAAACAAACAATCTATGGCACAATGTTTAGCTAATGAATTATTAATGGCTTCAAATGAAGATTCTAGAAGCTTTGCATTACGTAAGAAAGAAGAAAAAGAAAGAGTAGCAAAAGCTGCACATTAAGTGTTAAAATAACACAAAAAATTATTATTATAGGTGATTATTTTGAGTAGACGAGATAAAATGATTGAAAAGATCAAGGATTTAATGTACAAACCAGAATCTATTAGAAACATTGGTATTGTAGCACACATTGATCATGGTAAAACAACATTATCTGATAACTTACTTGCAGGTGCAGGAATGATTTCTGAAGAACTTGCAGGGGATCAAAGATTCTTAGATTTCGATGAACAAGAACAAGCACGTGGTATCACAATCGATGCAGCAAACGTATCCATGGTTCACCATTATGATGGTAAAGAATACTTAATCAACTTAATTGATACTCCAGGACACGTTGATTTCGGTGGAGACGTAACTCGTGCAATGAGAGCAGTAGATGGAGCTGTAGTTGTAGTATGTGCTGTTGAAGGTATCATGCCCCAAACTGAAACTGTATTAAGACAAGCATTAAAAGAACATGTTAAACCTGTTTTATTCATCAACAAGGTAGATAGATTAATTAATGAATTAAAATTAGAACCTGATGAATTACAAAACAGATTCCTTAAAATCATAGCTGAAGCAAACAAACTCGTAAAAAATGTAGCTCCAGAAGAATTTAGAGATGCATGGAAATTTGATGTAGCAGATGGAAGTGTAGCATTTGGATCAGCTTACCATAACTGGGCTATAAATGTTCCAATCATGCAAAAAACTAAAATCAACTTCAAAGATATCATAGACTACTGTAATGATGATAAACAAAAAGAATTAGCTCACAAAGTACCAATCACAGAAGTATTACTTGGTATGGTAGTAGAACACTTACCTAGTCCAAAAGAATCCCAAGCATATCGTGTACCACACATCTGGGATGGAGACATTGAAAGTCCTGCAGGACAAACCATGACAACTACTGACCCTGATGGACCATTAGCAGTAATGGTAACCAATGTAACTGTAGATAAACATGCAGGAGAAGTTGCTACTGGAAGAGTATACGGAGGTACCATATCTAAAGGTACAGAAGTATTCTTAGTAGGTGGACATGCAAAAGCTAGAGTTCAACAAGTAGGTGTCTACTTCGGACCAGAAAGAGTTAATACCGATAATGTACCAGCAGGTAACATTGTATATGTTGCTGGTGCAAGAGGCGCAATAGCAGGGGAAACCATTTGTGATCCTGAACACAAAATTGTAGAATTTGAAGGATTAGAACACATATCCGAACCTGTAGTAACCGTTGCTGTAGAAGCTAAAAACACAAAAGATTTACCAAAACTTATTGAAGTATTAAGACAAGTAGCTAAAGAAGATCCAACAATTCATGTAGAAATTAATGAAGAAACTGGAGAACACTTAGTATCTGGTATGGGAGAACTTCACTTAGAAGTTATCAGTTACAGAATCAACGAAAAAGGTGTAGATATACAAACTTCTGAACCAATCGTTGTATACAGAGAAACTGTATCTGCAAAAGCAGGCCCAGTTGAAGGTAAATCTCCAAACAAACATAACAGATTCTATATTACCGTTGAACCTTTAGATGATGAATTATTCAAAGCAATGCAAAAAGGTAAAATAAAAGAAGGTAAAGTCAAAGGTAAAGAATCTGCTGCAGAATTCCAAGAATATGGAATGGAAAAAGATGAAGCTAAAAAAGTATGGGATGTTTACAATAAGAGTGTATTCATAAATGCAACTCGTGGTATCCAATACTTAGATGAAGTAAAAGAACTCCTTATTGAAGGATTCGAATCTGCTTTAGATGATGGTCCAGTTGCAAATGAAATTGCAATGGGATTAAAATTCAAATTAGTAGATGCAAAACTTCACGAAGATGCAGTTCACAGAGGACCAGCACAAGTATTACCATCTATCAGAAAAGCTGTTTATGGATCTATCATGTTAGCAAAACCTACATTACTTGAACCTATGCAAAAAGTATTCATCAACACTCCATCTGAATACATGGGATCATGTACTAGAGAAATTCAAAACAGAAGAGGTCAAATTGTTGACATGACTCAAGACAGAGACATGGTCAGTATTGAATCTAAAGTACCTGTAGCTGAAATGTTTGGATTTGCAGGTGATATTAGATCCGCTGCAGAAGGTAGATGTTTATGGTCTACTGAAATGGCAGGATTCGAAAGATTACCTGGAGAATTACAATCTAAAATTATTAGAGAAATCAGACAAAGAAAAGGATTATCTGCTGAACCTTATGGAGCAGAACATTACTTAGGATAAATCACTTTACGATTTCAAATTAATATTATTAGATTAATTAAAATTAAAAAATTCAAATCAAATAAACTCTGAAAATGATTAATAATAATAAAATTATTATGATTCAGAGTAATGATTTTTATTTATTAAATCAAGATTTATATTATGAAAAAAATATATAAACATTAAAGTTATATATTATGAAAAATAATATCAATTATTGTATATATTGTTAAGTAACTTTACTTAACCAATAAAGAAATTATACTAATAAAAAATTAATTTATTAAAATGAGGTTTTTATAATGGCAAAAGCAAAAGAACATATAAACTTAGCATTTATTGGACACGTTGACCACGGTAAATCCACTCTTGTTGGACACATGTTATTAGAAGCAGGTGCAATCGCGGAACAACAATTAGATGACGGTGAAAACAAATTCAGATTTGTTATGGATAAATTAGGAGAAGAAAGAGAAAGAGGAGTAACTATTGATTTAGCTCACCAAAAATTCTCCACAAACAAATATGATTTTACTGTAGTAGATTGTCCTGGACACAGAGATTTCGTTAAAAACATGATCACTGGAGCATCCCAAGCAGATGCAGCTGTATTAGTAGTAGCTGCAGACGATGGTGTAATGCCACAAACAAAAGAACATGTTTTCTTATCTAAAACTTTAGGTATCAATCAATTAATCGTAGCAGTAAACAAAATGGATGTTGTAGATTACAGTGAAGACAAATATAATGAAGTAAAGAAAGATGTTTCTACTTTAATTAAATCTATTGGATTCAAACCTGATCAAGTACCTTTCATCCCATTATCTGCATTTGAAGGAGACAACATTAAAGAAAAAAGTCCAAACATGACTTGGTATAAAGGAGATGCACTCATACCTGCATTAGACAAACTTAATGCACCTGAAAAACCTTTAACCTTACCTTTAAGAGTACCTGTACAAGATGTATACTCCATTACTGGAGTTGGAACTGTACCTGTTGGAAGAGTTGAAACTGGTGTAATGAAACAAGGAGATAACGTAATATTCGAACCTGCAGGAGCTTCCGGAGAAGTAAAATCTGTAGAAGAACACCACGAAGCATTACCTCAAGCAGAACCTGGAGACAATGTCGGATTTAACGTACGTGGAGTAGGTAAAAACGATATTAGAAGAGGAGATGTAGCTGGACATGTTTCCGATGCACCTGCTGTTGCAAAAGAATTTGATGCACAAATTGTTGTATTACAACACCCAGGAGTTATCACTGTAGGATACACCCCAGTATTCCACTGCCACACTTCTCAAGTAGCTTGTACTTTCATTGAATTAACAAAGAAAATCAACCCAGCTACTGGTCAAGTTGAAGAAGAAAACCCTGACTTCTTAAAAACTGGTAACTCTGCATTTGTTAAAATACGACCTACAAAACCTATGGTTATTGAAGATGCAAGAAAAATCCCTCAAATGGGAAGATTCGCAATCAGAGATATGGGTCAAACCGTTGCTGCAGGAGTATGTATTGCAGTAACTCCAGCTAAATAAGTTGGATAACAATTAAAATCAGTATAAAAGAACATTATAAAAATCCTACATCCTCCCAATATTATGGAAGGATGTAATTAATTTTTTATCTTTTATAATAGATTTTTGAGCCTTTTTATTTTTTTTGGAGGATAAGATGAATCAAGCAAGAATCAAGCTTACAGGAACAGACCCTGAAAAACTCAATTATGTTTGCGATCAACTTAAAAAGATT
Organism: Methanobrevibacter sp. UBA417; assembly: GCF_002508845.1. Classification (NCBI taxonomy): domain Archaea; kingdom Methanobacteriati; phylum Methanobacteriota; class Methanobacteria; order Methanobacteriales; family Methanobacteriaceae; genus Methanobrevibacter; species Methanobrevibacter sp. UBA417. Next base: position 183,163 of record NZ_DAZC01000027.1, on the reverse strand, counting down.
GCAGAACGTACAGGTGTAGATATTTCAGGCCCAATCCCATTACCAACTAAAAAATTAGTTGTGCCTACCCGTAAATCTCCTGATGGAGAAGGAAAAGCATCATGGGAAAAATGGGAATTACGTATTCATAAACGATTAATCGGTATTGGTGCTGATGAAAGAGCAATGAGACAAGTAATGAAAGTCAATGTTCCAGATAATGTAAGTATCGAAATCGAATTAAAAAGTTAATTAAATGAATCTAAAGATATAATTTGTAGCTAAAAATAAAATTATTTTTATTAAGTGTTTAGCACAATTTTATACCCCATTCATTTTTATTTATCAATAATTTTAATAATATACTATTGCCAAGATAGCCTAGCCAGGTAAGGCGCAGGACTTGAGATCCTGTGGAGATTCTCTCCGCCTGGGTTCAAATCCCAGTCTTGGCGTTTATTTCATATATCTTTTTTTAAATTTTTATTCTTTATTTTCTAATTTTTAAAAATGCTTAAATATTACTCAATTTTTTAAACTCTTTAAATTTAAATAACCCTTAAGTATTAAGCTAATAATGAGAACACTTAATGTTTTAATTTAATAAGTAATTCATTTAAACTATTAATAATGTATTCTTCATCTAAATCATTAATATGGGGCCTATCAACTAATACAATATCTATTCCAAATTCATTTGCAGCACTAATCTTCTCAAAAAGACCTCCAGTTTCACCACTTTCCTTTGTAATAATAACTTTAGCATTAAATTTATTAATTAAAAACATATTCTCTTCTTTAGTTGAAACACCATCCATAAATAAAACATGACTAGGATCAATATTTAATTCTTCACACTTCACAATAGAAGACTTTACATTTAAAACACGAGGATAAAAAAAGTCTTTATTCACATACTTTAAAACATCACTCATAGTGTTAGCACCAGCAAAATGCAAAACATTTTCATTATCCCTATTTAAATCTTCTACAATAAATCTTCCAGCTTCAACAAAAGAATCAACATGATAAAGAGAATTAGTATTAACACACTTTAAATTAAAAGGAGGTCTCTCAAAACGAATATATTCAATATCTACAATCTTAGAAATTTCAATTGCAGTTTGACTTATATGTGAAGCAAAGGGATGAGTAGCATCAATTAAAAAATCAAAATCCCCATTACTTATAATTTTTAAAATTTCATCTTTAACTAAAGGTTTACAAATAACATCATCACTACCCCTACTCAAAGATAATTCACCACCATATTTAGTAGTAGTTGTAGTTAAAATATAAGAATCATTAAAATTATCCTTAATTAACTTAATAATATCAGTTGCATCCTTTGTTCCACCAAGTAAAAAAATATTCAAATAAAACCCCATCCTAACTTTAATAAAAAAACTTTTTTTTTAAACAAATATTAAGGGTAAATATAAAAACTAACCTTTTTAAAATTCTTTAAATGCATATTCTTACCTTTAACATTTAAATCCTCACCACTTAAAGGTTTAATAATAATAGAAGAATTAATCTTTTCAGATAAATCAATTAAATAAGGTTGAATTTCATAAGGAGGACGTATAGAATAAATTAAATCCACACCTTCATAAATAGATAAATCAGGTTCCATAATATCATCTTTAACTACACTACTATCTGCAGGATTAATATCAACTTTAATTAAATCAATATTTTCACAAGCAATTAAATAGTTAGATATATCAAAAAACTTCCCTACACCTATTTCAACCACTTTAAAATTTTCTCTATCTTCCCCTAAATTTTTAATATATTCTCCTAAACCATCCCACAAATTAGTACATCTCCCTAAAAATAATTTCTCTCAAAAATATTTATCTAAAGAATCAGTATATAAACCATGTATAATAAAATTTTTTAAAAGAAATAAATAAATTAATAATAAAATTAAATAATAAAACATTATATAAATTAATAATAAAATTTTAAGGTTAATATAAAAAATGATTATAAGAAAATTTCAATACTCCGACTTAAAAAAAGTGTATGAAATAGAAGAAATGTCCTTTTCAGAACCTTACAATACAGATATTTTATTAAAATTATATGAATTAGGAGTAGGGTTTTTAGTTGCAGAAGAAGATAGTGAAATTGTAGGATATATACTATTTTGGATAAAAGAAATAGATAATGGTCATATCATATCCTTAGCTGTAGATAAAAATTATAGAGGAACTAAAGTCGGAACAAGATTATTACAAACAGCAATAAATATATTCATAGACAGTGGGATATATAAAATTAATTTAGAAGTTAAAACACAAAACTATAAAGCTATAACATTTTATAAATCATTAGGATTTGTAGTTGACCGTGAAGAAATAAACTATTATGAAGATGGATCTAATGCATTTAAAATGCACTTAGACTGCCCATCATAAAAATAAATTTTCTAAAAATTCTTTCCCAGTTTCAGTTTTAAAAATTTTAGATTCAACACTAAAAATACTAGATTTACTAGAATTTTCTTCATAAAGATTCACTAAAAAATCAGCTTCAACTAAAATTTGAAAATCCACACCATCAATTTTATTATAACTATGATGATTACCTATAAGAAAAATTACTCTTTCAATAAAATCATTAGAAAAATCATATTTAATAAGTAATTTTTTAGCTAAAGCAGGACCTAACTCTTCTTGATGTTTACCATTAGAATCCCCATACTTTATTTCACTTTCTTTAATACCAATATCATGAAGAATACATGCTACTTCAATAATTCTTAAAGTCTCATTAGAAACATTTTCTAATTCTCCAATAGTTTTACCGAAAGCATAAACTTTTAAAAAATGATTGATCCGTTTACAATCACCTTTAAAAATTTTTATCATTTCATTAATTAATTTTTCATTAGTCATAAAAAATATAATTCCTCACAATTCATTTATTAAAAAAAATTTTCATGATTAAATATCTACATTATTTATAATTCTATCTTCAATATCTTCATAATGATTATATTCTGCTATATAATTTTTTTTCTCTTCATTTAATTGATTTTTATACTCCTTAACCTTTTCTTCATCCTTTAAGAAGTCTATCTGATTAAAAGGGTAAGAATCCTTAATTTTAATTAAATCTTTATTAATAATTTCTATTCTAATTTTTAATAAATTAATCAATTCTAATAATTCTTTAATATTTTTTTCTTTAGATTTAGGAAAATTACTATTAATTGTCATAACTTTTATTGATTTAATAGTATTAAAATCATAATTTTCATAAGCTTCTATAACATTTAATAAATAATTTTCCATAGTATAATCAAAATTATCCACTAAATCAGGATGTAAAAGAAGAAGAGTTTCCTTATAAACATGGTTTAATTTTTTAAAATCTTCTCCCTTTAACTCTTCTTTCAGTCCATGATTTTTAGTCACAGTCAATTTAGCTGATATTTCCTTTAAATATTCATTTTGTTTCCCAAATTCATTTTCAATTTGTTCATCAATTTCAAAAAGATTCAACCTAGATTTTCTATTCAATTGTTTCTCAATTAAACCTATTTTCATCTTAATTTTCTCACATTCTATTCTATTAGTTTCTATTTTCTGTTTTAAACTACCAAATTTTAGAATGTAATCTGTATCCAAATTAGGACAAACATGTAATTGTAAATGGTCCATTAAAACTATTTTTTCAGCTAGTTTATCTCTTAAAAGATTAACCTCATTTTTTAATGTTAAAATTCGGGTATTTTCATTCATATAATCACATTTCATCTATGTCTTCTATTCCTAGGTCTTCTTCTTGAGTATCGTTTTTTACGTCTACGTTTTAATACAGAATTTCGAACAAGAATAACACCAACTATTATTATAAGTATAACAATTCCAATAGTGACTAAAGTTGCATTAGTATTATCATAATACTTATGGAAATCTGCCTCTTGAGGAAGTACCATTTTGGATGAACTTGTTTGATCTTCAGTTAATAAAGCAAAATTATAAACTAAGTCATAGTAACCTATACGTGCGCCATCATAATTAATATAATTAGGAGCTCGCCCATTTTCATCCATATAATCAACAACAATATCAGACATATTCACATAATCTTGTAGTGAATATTGATTATGATTAAAGGAAGAATATTTCTCAGGATTACTTGGTGGGGAATAATCATCTGGAGTGTTTAAAGAGTAACCTGCAATGTAAGAGGAAGTCATATATAAGATTTGTTGTGTGGTATAACTACCATAACTAGTTTCCATTTTTGCAGGATATCCATCCACTATTTTTTGACTATCTTCAGCCATATACTTAGGATCCATCTTATGATAAGAAATTAAATTAGTATCAAGAGTACCACCACTATTTCCACTTTCAACAACTTTTATAATAGAATCTGCTAAGTATTTATTAACAGTATCACTACTTTCTGAAATTCCATTTTCATCAACTTCATTAGGTAAAGCTTGACAAGGTTGTATTAAATTTATTCCTGCTTCAGTTAAAAGGGTCCCAGGTTTTTGAATATTAGCAAATGAACTATTAGAATAATTGTCATCATAAGATCTTCTTAAAAAGTTAATATTAGTTAAATCTAAAGTACCTGCATTAACATAAACAATTTTTTTATTTGAAAGACTGGATGATGCTTTAGCTAGGTTAAGTAGATTAGCAGCATCTGCATAAGCTATAGCTACACTAACATCGGCATCAGCTTGAATTGCACGATCACCTTCACCAGGGTTAGATGCACTACTATCAATAATTACATTTATTTGCCCATTACTTTCCTGTTCAATATAATTTTTTATTTCATTTAACATGTTAATGTCTTGATCATTACCTTGCATGTTATCACATGTTAAAAAAACTGTTGTAGCATTTACATCTTCTGCCATAACTGGAACAATAATCAAAAGAATTAATAATATAAACGTAATAATTTTCCACTTCATAAAAATCTTATAATCCTTTCATTTTTTTATTTAAAAATTTTTTTTTTTTAATCTAATGTATTTCCAAGTATCCATTGTAAAGTGTTTAATTTAATATCACAAGTCCACTCAGCAGCATGAAGTGCTCTTTTATTTTCCATGTCTCCTTTTTCACTTGCTATTGCATAATCTTCATTTAATTTTTTAAGTTTTTTGGTTTCCTTTTCAACCATTTTTTCAATTTCACTTTCATCTTTACTCATAACAGCTTTTATCACTGCTTGTTGAAGCTGACTACCTACTAATATAACACTAATTTCATTAGTTATTGGTTCTGTAGTGTTTATAATTCCTTCTTCTTTTTCTTTTAACTCAGTTAATTTTTCATTAATTTCATCCATAGATTTCATAATTATCTTTTTTTCCTAATTCAATTTTTTTTGGGATTGAAGAATATCTTTATTTATTAATATATAATTTATAATTCATTTTTTATATTAATAATTTAGTAAAACTTTTAAATTATTTATTATATAATATTTAATGATTATATAAAATTATAAAGGTTTTCTATGAAATATAAAAAATGTTTGAATTGTGGGACAGATAATGAATTAAGGGCAAAATTCTGTCGAAAATGTGGAGCTCCCTTTATAAATAAGGAAAATATTAATATAACTAAAAATCAAGAAACAGGTAAAAAACAGGAAAAGCATGAAAAAATTATTATTTTTACTCTCATAGTAATCATATTTTTTGTAATTAGTGGATTAAGTGCATCTATTATTAATACTGATTCTAATAGTTATAATAATGTTAGTGGAGATTCAGGAGTTTCAACTACTACTCATAGTTCACAAAGCAATGTTAAAGAAGTTTCATCATCATTTCCTACTGGATTAATTTTCCCTGATGAGTTCACATTTCCTTTTGATTCATCACAGGATACTCAACAAAATATAGTAGATAGTGAAAGTTCATCTTCAATTTCAAATTCTAATGATTATAGTTCTGATTCCGGAGATTCAGATGGATCTGTTGATTCAGAAAATTCTAATGATTATAGTAACTTAGGCCTTAGTCAAAGTGTTGAAGAGTAATACAAAATTATTTTAAAAATAAACAATTAATTATAATAAGTTGAATATAATAAATTATATTCTAATATTAATGTTTTAAAAAAATGGTGATAATATGAGCGGTGATGATGAAATCATTGATGTTAATGATTATGATGTAGTAAGTAAAGAAGAAATTGATGATGAAGTTAACACCTCAAATCAAAATACTGAAAACACTACTCAGTATAATGAAAAAACATACAATTCTAATGATTCTTATAATAATGATTTTATGTTTTCCACTCAAAACCCATTAATTCTATTATTAGTGGTTGTTTTTATAATTTTATTTGCAATTATTGCCTTAACTTTTCATTAATTAATTTATAAATTTTATTCCAATTTTTTTAAGGTTGTTCATGATAAAAAATTTCTTAATAAAAAATCAAAAGTTAACATTTCGTGGGAAAAATTTAATAATTTTTCTTATAGCTTTCACTTTATATTTAATTAATAAATTTATTTTAATATCTTTAAATTCTTTTTTTTCTAATTATTTTAATGATTTATTAGCTACATTACTACTTTTTAGTTTTATCAATACAATTTCACCAATATACTTAAAAAAATCAGTAATTATCATTTTAATAACATTAATTGCAATATTTTTTTGGGAGTATCTTTCTTTATTTTTAAAACCTGGAAGTGTTTTTGATTGGTATGATATTCTTGCATACTTAATTTCAATGGTAATTTATTTATTAATTTTAAAATTTTATTTAAAAATAGAAGATTAATTTTTAAAAAATTTTTTTTAATATACTAAAAATAGCTAATTATTTTAAGGGAGTTTTATAAATATAATTATAATTTATAATATTAATATAATATTTTTATAAATAAATGGTGATTCAATGATAAAAGAGGCTAAGATAGCTTTAGAAGATGGAACTATTTTAAAAGGTGAAGCATTTGGATATGAGACTACGAATGTGGGAGAAGTTGTTTTTTCAACAGGTATGACAGGTTATACTGAATCTTTAACTGATCCTTCATTTAAAGGTGAAATCTTAATGAGCACATATCCTTTAGAAGGAAATTATGGAGTAGATGAAGATTGGTATCAATCTGATAAAATTCAAACTGAAGGATTCATAGTTCGGGAATTATGTAGACAACCAAGTTGTTTTGGTGCGGATAAATCATTAGATGAATTTTTAAAAGAATTCGAAATTCCAGGAATTAGTGGAATTGATACTAGAGCATTAACTCTTAAGATTCGAGAATTTGGGTCCATGAAAGGAGCTTTAACAACTGAAAATATGGTTGATGATGAACTTCTTAAACTAGCTAGAGAACAACCTAATATTCAAGATATTGATTTAGTTCCAAAAGTATCTACTAAAGAAATAAAAGAATATGGGGAAGACATGGATTTAAATGTTGCTTTAATTGATTGTGGGGTTAAGAAAAACATTATTCAAGGATTCTTAGACAAAGGAATGGGTGTAACATTATTCCCTTATGACACTCCAAGTGATAAAATAATGGATTATGATCCAAATGGTTTAATGGTTTCATGTGGACCTGGAAATCCAGAAAGAAACCTTAAAACAATTGATACTATTCAGAAATTATCAAATAAATTACCTATTTTCGGTATTTGTATGGGTCAACAAGTAATAGCAAAATCTTTTGGAGCTAAAATTTTCAAAATGAAATTTGGTCATAGAGGAGCTAATCAACCTGTAAAAGATTTAGAAACTGGTAATGTATTTATAACTTCACAAAATCATGGATTTAGTGTTGATGCAGATTCATTAAAAGATACTCCATTAAATTTAACTCAAGTTAATTTAAATGATGGAACACCTGAAGGATTCTCTCATGATGAATTAGTTTTAAGATGTGTACAATACCATCCTGAAGCAGGTCCTGGACCTAATGATACTAGATTCATATATGATGAGTTTAAGGAAATGATGAATACATATTAAATAAATCATGAAAAGAAAATATTATTTGAATTACTGAAATTTTTAAAAATGATTAATTAGTTTTTTTACGGATTTAAACTTTATAAAAAAATTATTTTGAGGATTATATAATGCCTATTGATAAGGATATAAAAAAAGTGTTAATAATTGGTTCAGGACCTATACAAATAGGTCAAGCTGCAGAATTTGATTATTCTGGATCACAAGCATGTAAATCAATTAGAGAAGAAGGAATTGAAACGGTTTTAGTAAATAGTAATCCAGCAACAATTCAAACAGATATGGATATGGCGGATACTGTTTATACAGAACCTTTAACACCTGAATTAGTTGCAAAAATTATTGAAAAAGAAAATATAGATGCAATACTCCCAACTATGGGTGGTCAAACCGGATTAAACATAGCAACAGGACTTGGAGATTTAGGATTACTTGATAATATTAAAGTTTTAGGTTCTAATGTTCAAACAATTAAGGATGTTGAAGACCGAGATTTATTTGGAAATTTCATGAACAGATTAAATGAACCAATTCCAAGATGTCATGCTGTTGAATCAATTGAAGATGCAGTAAAAGCAGTTAATGATATAGGATACCCTGTAATTGTAAGACCTGCATTTACTTTAGGTGGAACTGGTGGGGGTGTAGCTCACAATGAAGAAGAACTAAAAGAAATAGCTACACATGGATTAGACATGAGTCTAATCAATCAAGTTCTTATAGATGAATCCGTTCTTGGATGGAAAGAATTAGAATTTGAAGTAATGCGAGATAAGAATGATACTTGTATAATTGTTTGTACAATGGAAAACATGGATCCAATGGGTATACATACTGGAGAAAGTATCGTAGTAGCACCAATACAAAATTTAAATGATATAGTATACCAAAGATTAAGAGATGCTTCTATAAAAATTATTAGATCCTTAGGAATACAAGGGGGATGTAATATACAATTTGCATTAAACCCTGAAACAAATGAATACAAAGTAATTGAAGTTAATCCAAGAGTAAGTAGAAGTAGTGCATTAGCTTCAAAAGCAACAGGTTATCCAATAGCTAAAATATCCTCAAAAATAGCATTAGGTTTAACTTTAGATGAAATCCGTAATGATATAACCAAAGAAACACCTGCATCATTTGAACCTTCCATAGATTACGTAGTAGTTAAAATTCCAAGATGGCCATTTGATAAATTTAAAGGAATAAATCGAAAAATTGGGGTGCAAATGAAAGCAACCGGAGAAGTAATGGCAATCGGTCGAACAATGGAAGAAGCATTACAAAAAGCTATACGTTCATTAGATATAGGAGTTCATGGTTTTGAAAAATGCAAATACACTGAAGATGACCTTATTAATCCAACTGATGAAAGATTATTCCAAATGTACACTGCTTTAAAAGATGGAATGTCTGTAAAAAAATTATATGAATTAACAAATATTGACACTTTCTTTTTAGATAAAATAAAAAACATTATAGATTTTGAAGAAACCTTAACAAAAGAAAATATTAAAAATCCTGAAATATTTAAAAAAGCAAAAACAATGGGATTCTCAAATTATACATTAGCTGAATTAACTAATCAAAAAGAAGAAGATATAGTTGAAATAGCTAATAAAACAGGCATTAAACCAAACTATAAAATGGTTGATACTTGTGCTGCAGAATTTGAAGCAAAAACACCTTATTATTACAGTAGTTATGATGATGGAAATGAATTAAAAACTGATGATAAAAGAAAAATCATGATTATTGGAGCTGGACCAATAAGAATAGGTCAAGGAATAGAATTTGATTACTGTTGTGTACATTCTTCACTTGCATTAAAAGAACAAGAAATAGAAACAATACTTATTAATAACAATCCAGAAACTGTAAGTACTGATTATGATATATCTGATAAACTATTCTTCGAACCATTAACATTTGAAGATGTAATGGGAGTAATCGAAAATGAAAAACCAGAAGGAGTCATTGTACAATTTGGTGGACAAACAAGTATAAACCTAGCAGTCCCATTAGCAAATGCTGGAATAAAAATATTAGGAACACCTTATGAAAGTATTGATAAAGCTGAAGATCGTGAAAGATTTACTGAAGTACTAAACAAATTAAACATTCATCAAGCACCATACGGATTAGCACATTCATTTGAAGATGCTAAAAAAGCAGCACATAAAATAGGATTCCCTGTACTTGTAAGACCATCCTATGTAATTGGTGGACGAGCAATGGAAATTGTTTATGATGATACTGAACTTGAAACCTATATGCAAGAAGCAGTAAAAGTCTCATCTGAACACCCAATATTAGTAGATAAGTTCTTAGAAGATGCAATAGAATTAGATGTAGATGTATTATGTGATGGAGAAAATGTCTTTATTGCAGGAATCATGGAACATATTGAGGAAGCAGGAGTGCACTCAGGAGATTCAGCTTGTGTAATACCTCCACAAACAATCCCTGAACACATATTAGACATTATAAGAGAAAACACTAAAAATTTAGCATTAGAACTTGATGTTGTAGGTTTAATGAATATTCAGTATGCTGTAAAATTAGATGAAGAAATGGTTTACATTATTGAAGCTAATCCTAGAGCAAGTAGAACAGTACCATTTGTAAGTAAAGCAATAGGAATACCTTTAGCAAAAATAGCAACATGGTTAATGGTAGGTGCTAAATTAGAGGACTTTGGTTTAACTAAAGAAATAAAAATTAATCATGTAGCTGTAAAAGAATCTGTATTCCCATTCATCAAACTCCCAGAATCAGACACAATACTAGGTCCAGAAATGAAATCAACTGGAGAAAGTATAGGTGTTGATGAAACATTTGGATTAGCATACTACAAATCTCAACTAGCAGCTGGAATGGATTTACCAAAAGAAGGTACAATCTTCATAAGTGTTAAAGAACAAGATAAAAAGAAAATCCAATTAATAGCTGAAAAAGCACATAATTTAAGATTCAAATTAGTAGCTACATCTGGAACTGCAGATAGTGTAAAAAATGTTCCAATTAATAAAATTAAAAAAGTTTCACAAGGATCTCCAAACATTAAAGAACAAATGTTAAATGATGAAATCGATTTAATTATTAATACACCCGCAGGAAAACAAGCATCTGAAGATGGATATATCATCAGAAGATTAGCTATCGAACTTGGAATACCTTATGTAACAACATTAGCTGGAGCTAGAGCAGCATTAAAAGCAATCGAAGCTATTAAAAATAATGAAATTAAAGTTAAATCCTTAAATGAACATCTCGACGAGTCAATTTAAGTTTTTATTAACTTTTAATTTTTAATATTTTCTCATTTACTTTTCCTATTACTAAAAAATATTTTATAATTTTATTCAAAAATTATTTATTAACTCTTTTTTTATTCAAAATTACATCTTTTAAATATTCTTTTTTTAAACATTTAATTAATTTTTTGAAAAAATATATTAACAATAAAATTGTTAACTAAAAATATTGAATTTAAAAAATTAAAAATCTTTATTATAAAAACCTAAAAATTTTAGGGGAGGGAAACATTATTATGAGATCATTTGATAGAATAAAATCCGGAATTCCGGATTTAGATAAATCATTAGATAATATACGTTTAGGGGATAATGTAGTATGGCATGTATCAGAATTAGATGAATTTAGATTATTTGTAAAACCTTTTATCAACCAAGCTTTAAAAGACCATAGAAACTTAATATATATAAGATTTGCTTATCATGAACCATTTGTAGACATCACACCAGAAGAACAAGAAATGTTAAACAAAAGGGATCCAAATAGTGATGAATTATACACAATGATTCAAAGAGAAAATGGTTTAAAAATATACCAAGTAGATCCATCAACACAATTCGAAGCATTCACAGTAGCAGTACATAACATCATTACTAAAGAAGGAAGATTTTCATTCTATGTGTTTGATTCCCTATCTGAACTTCAAGTAGCATGGTCAGCAGATTTAATGATGGGAAACTTCTTCAGAGTAACATGTCCTTACTTATTCCAATTAGATACAGTAGCATACTTCCCACTACACAGGGGAAGCCATTCCTTTGAAACAATAGCTAAAATTAGAGATACAACACAATTATTAATAGACATATACAGTGAAGATGATGAAATTTACATACATCCACTAAAAATATGGAACCGATACTCACAAAGCATGTTTTTAGGACACAAATATAATAAAGAAGACCAATCAATCGAAGTACTAACAGATGGTGTAGGTGTAAGTAGATTTTACCAAGTACTAAACAAATCATCAGCATACCATAACGAACAAACTACAGATAATTGGGATAGATTCTTCACATTAGCACACCTCCAATACAGAAATGGAGAAGACATCACAGATAAATGTGATAGAATGTGTAAAATGATGATAAGCAAAGATTCACACATGTTCCAATTAGTAAAAGAAAACTTAGAACCTTCAGACTACTTTGAAATATATAATAGATTAATAGGAAGTGGAATGATAGGGGGAAAAGCATGTGGAATGCTTATTGCACGAAAAATAATAAAAAACAAATTACCTGAAGAATATAAAAGATTAGAACCTCATGATTCATTTTACATAGGTTCAGACATGTTTTACACATACATAGTAGCTAATCATTTATGGGACTTACGAATAAAACAAAGAACTAAAGAAGGATACTATGTTGAAGCTAAAAAACTTAAAAAAGAACTTCAAAATGGAATATTCCCTGAAGAAATACGAGAAAATTTTAAAAGAATATTAGATTACTTTGGACAAACACCAATAATAGTAAGAAGCAGTAGTTTCTTAGAAGACGGATTTGGAAACGCATTCGCTGGAAAATATGAATCAGTATTCTGTGTAAATCGAGGAACATTCGAAGAAAGATTACAAGACTTTGAAAATGCTGTAAAAACAGTATATGCAAGTACAATGGACATATCTGCATTAGAATACCGTAATAGAAATCACTTAGAAGATATAGATGAACAAATGGCTCTTTTAGTACAAAGAGTATCTGGATCATATTATGAAGATTATTACTTCCCAACAGTAGCAGGTGTAGGATACTCATATAGTCCATACTCCCCATTACCAGATATGGATAAAAAAGCAGGAATGTTAAGACTTGTAATGGGATTAGGAACTAAAGCAGTTGACAGAACACAGAATGATTACCCTAGAATAATCAATTTAGATAAACCAAAAGTCGTTACAATGACAAGTATGGCAGACAGACACAGATATTCACAACATTCATTAGATGTGCTAGATTTAAAAGAAGTTTCAGTAAAAGAACACCCAGTATCTGAAGGATTAGAAGTTTTACCTAGATATGCAAAAAATGAAGTAGTAGAACATGATACTGAAATAGAAGAAAGATACAAAGAACAAGGTAATCCTCGTGAAGTAGTATTTGTTTCATGTCAAGGAATGGTGAATAATAAAGAATTCACAAATATGATGCAAAATATATTAAAAACATTAGAAGAAAACTACAACTTCCCAGTAGATATAGAATTCACAGTAAATATAGGAAAACAACACTCATTTGTAGTAAACTTAGTACAATGTAGACCATTATCCATATCCAAATCAAATGAAAATATTGAAATCCCTCAAATACAAGATAATATTCTATTCCATATTAAAGATGCAAGTATGGGAAGATCTAGAAGAGAAAACATAGATGTAATTGTAACTGTAGATCCACATAAATATTATGAATTCCCTTACAATAAAAAATCTAACATAGCTCGTATAATTGGAAAAATAAATGATTACTATAAACATGAAAATATAAACTTAATGTTAATAGTCCCTGGAAGAATAGGCACATCTTCACCTGAACTTGGAATACCTGTAACTTTTGCAGATATTAGTGACTTCTTCGCAATACTAGAAGTATCATATAGTGAAGTAGGATATGTTCCAGAATTATCCTTTGGAAGTCATTTATTCCAAGACCTTGTTGAAGCAGATATATTTTATGGAGCACTATTTGAAGATGAAACTCGATTAGTTTATGATACACACTTGTTAGATCAATTCCCAAATCAATTAAAAAATATAGATTCTACATTAGGAGATGAAATATATGAAATGGTTGATGTAGTGGAAATAAAAGAGGGTAAAATGGAATTTTACTATGATATGAAACAAGACGAAGCAATAAGTTACTATGAAAAATAAATAAAAATTAATATTCTCATATTTTATATTAATAAACTAATAATAAAGGATTTTTATGATAACTATAAGTAATGGGATAGTTTTAAAAGGTTTAAATCTTGTTCCCTCAAAAGAAAATATTTTAATAGATGATGGGTGTATTCTTGAAATATCACCGGATATTAAAGAAGGAAAAATATTAGATGCTACAAATTGTATAATTTGTCCATCATTTTTAAATGCTCACACTCATATTGGGGATTCTATAATTAAAGATGAAGGGGATGGTTTATCATTAAGTGAGATAGTAAAACCGCCAAATGGTATTAAACATAAAGCATTAGAAAGTGCTGATGAAAATAGTTTAATTTCATCTATGCAGGATGCAATGTGGACAATGTTAAAAAGTGGAACAACTCACTTTATTGATTATCGTGAAGGTGGGATTAAAGGGGTTAAATTATTAAAAAAAGCATCTGAAAATATTCCAATAAATCCAATAATACTTGGAAGAGATAATAGTTTTTACGGGGATAACCCGGATTTACATAAAGTAAAAATTAATGCACGGAAATTATTAAAAATAGCAGATGGTTTGGCGCCAAGTGGATTTGGTGAAATAAGTCAAGAAGTTGCTAATATAATTGTTGACGAATGTGATAAAAAAGGGAAAATTTCATCAATTCATGCTGCAGAAAGTGAAAATGCACAAAGAAAGTCAATAGAAAAAAAAGGTAAGAGCGAAATTGAATTAAGTGTTGATTCAGGTTTTAAACAAATAGTTCATGTTACTATTCCTGTTAAAAATGATATTGATTTGTTAAAAAATTCAAATTCATCTATAACTTTGTGTCCTAGAGCAAATGCAACTTTAGCTGTTGGTACTCCTCCTATAAAAAAAATTTTAAAAACAGGATTAAAACCATTAATTGGAACAGACAATTTAATGGTAAATACACCAAATATTTTTAGGGAATTAGAATATACACTTAAAATTATGAGAGCACAAAATAAGCATTATGTTCCACCCCGAACAATACTTGAATTTGCAACAACTAATATATGTGCCCAAGTTAATAATCAATTATTAAATTCAATAATTAATAAAACTATTATTACAGAAGGTAATACAGCACAATTAATGGTAGTTAAAAAATTATCAAAAAATAACTACTTAAGTTTAATAAACAGAACAGAAACAGAACATATTAAATATTTATTCAATAAGAATATTATAAAATTTTAATACATAAATTTAATAACTAATAAAATAATATTTTAATTGAAAAAGATTTTATTCATTCAAATTATATAAAATAAAAAAAAGGTGATAACATGGTGGAAGAACAATTATATAAAAAAATCTTATTCCCAACTGATGGTTCTAAATATGCACAAAAAGCTGAAAAGGACGCATTATTCCTTGCAGAAACTTGTGATGCAGAATTAATCATTTTAAGTGTAGTGGAAAACTCATTTTCAGTAGGTTTACCTGCAGATGATACTACCTTCAGAATAACTGAAATGCTTAAAGAAGATGTTAAAAATAATTTAAGCAATGCTAAAAATGATATTGGGGAAAATGTAAAAGTAACTACTAAAATAGGTGAAGGTTCTCCAGCTGATGTCATACTAAAAACAGCAGAAAATGAAAATATCGATTTAATTGTAATGGGCAGTTCTGGTAAAACTGGATTTGATCGTTTCATTATGGGTAGTGTTGCTGAAAGAGTAGTTAAAGCTGCTAAATGTAAAGTTTTAGTAATCCACTAAAAAAAATTTATTTTTAAATTTTAAACTTTTTTATTTTTTTTTACTAAAACCTTTATTCTTTTTTTAAACACTATTTAAAACATTTTTGCATAAAAGTTATATAAAATAAAAATAAAATAATAAACTAATAGTATTATATTATTAATTTAATGTAAAAATCTTTAAAAAAATTAATAAAATTTTATAAACTAATTTAAAAAAAAATTATTATAATAAAATTTTTTTCTTTATTCTTGCTGATTTTAGTGTAAAGAGTATAAAATATATAATATTTTAAAGAATCATAAAAGAATAAAAAGATAAATAAAGAAAAAACAGGAGATATTTTACCTATTTTAAATTAAATCAGATTAAGAATAAATAGAATAATATTATACAAAAAAAATAGTATATGGTGATATTAATGTTAGTAAAAGACATATTGTCTGAAGATGTTGTTTATGTTAGTGTTCCTGGAACACGTGAAAAAGCTTTAGAAATAATTGTTAAAAAAAATGTATCAGTTGTTCCTGTAGTTAAAGAAGGTTCTAAAAAATTAGTAGGAATATTAACCCGTTCTGACTTAATAACTAATCCTGATGAAGAACAAGTAGCAATGTTAATGACAAGAGATTTAGTTACTGCTGAATTAGATGAACCTATTGAAGAAGTAGCTAAAAAAATGGTAAAAAATAATGTAAGAAGAGTTCCAGTTGTTGAGGGTGAAGATTTAGCTGGAATTGTAACAGCATTTGATATTGTATCATTAGCACTAACTGAAATGGATATTAAAGATCCTGTGGAAAATTATATGATAAAAACAGTTCCAACTGCATGGGATCAAACACCTTTAAACGTTGCTTTTGAAAACATGGCATTATTCGGATTAAAATCATTAATCGGATTAAATAATGAAGGAAAAATGAGCGGAATACTTACTGAAACAGATTTCATAGCAGAAAGTGAAGTTAGAAGTGAAACAACACAACATGACTCTACTGTAGGTACTGAAGGAGACAAATGGTCTTGGGACAGTACAAGTGTATTATACATTGAAAAAAATAAACTTAAATTCACAGATAAAGTTGTTCGTGATGTAGCTTCTGATAAAGTAACTACAGCTAATTCTAAAACTAAAGTATCTGCATGTGCAGAAAAAATGAAGTCATTAAATGTTGAACAATTACCAGTAATTGGAATTGAAGGAGACCTTATAGGTCTTGTTAGAGCAAGTGACTTGATTAAAGCTTTAATATAAAACGAAAAATTATAAAAAAGTGAGAAAAAACCATTTTTTTCACTTTCCTTTTTTTTTAAATCATTTTTTTTATCTAAAAAATTTTTTCTATAAATCTTTAAAAAGAATTATGATAAATTCCTTTTAAAATTTTTTTTATCTAAATTTATGGTGGAAAACATATGGAATCACAACCTATTTTAATAATTAAAGATACTCCTAGTACAATAGGAATAAGAGTTAGAGTGGGAGAAGTTTATAAAGAAAACAATATTCAATTAAGTGTCATGTTAGGTTATTACTGGGAAAACAATTTACCAGTTATAAAAAATCTCATAGAATTATTTGAAAATGTTATAAAAAGAACTGTAAATGAAGTATACCCTCATCAAAATTTATTTCTAAAATATGATATTCTTACAGATGATGTTTTAGAAAAAGCAACAAAATTAGAAATTAAATTAATTGAAGTTAAAGCTGATGGTACTGAATTTAAATTAGACGGTAAAATTATAACATTAAAAGGAATTTTATCTGAAGAAACTTATTCTGCTGAAGATAAAGAAGAACTAGTTTCAAATATACATGAAAAACATGTTGAAAAAAAATTAGTTAGTCAAGAAAAAATGTCCTTTAAGGATTTTGTAAAACTTCAACAAAAAAAATAGTTAATAAAATAAAATTAAATTTTATTTTAAATATTCCTTCTAATAAAAGGTAATATATTAATTAATGTTTCTTTACTCTCAGCGAAGTCTTTAACATTTTCTATTATGATTTTGCCTTTCTCAGAGATTATAACATTTTTATTATTAAAACTTAAAATAAGTGTATTATTATTTAAAGTTTTAATTTTCCCTATTTCTTTTAATTTTTCAATACTATTTGAAATATTTATTGTGTAAGGTAATTTAATTTCTGATATACTCTGTTCTGATTTGAAATTTATCATCCTATTTTTATTAGTCTTAGGAGTGATATTAAGTAAAATATTATTAAATTTTAATGTTTTAAGCTTATTACCTATTAAATTGATTTTATTTTCATCTAATTCATATGGTTTTTCTATTTCTATTTCTGCATTATTGTTATTATCTCTTATTTTAATTGTTTCATCCTTATTTATGTTTTTAATAAACTCTTCACCATAATCAATACGTTTAATATTTTCATGATTTAAGGGAATATTTGTTTTTATTCGTGTTGCAAGGCATGTTGTTGATTTGTTATATTCAATATTATTTTCTTTTAAATATTTTTTTACTTCATCACTGCTTATGCCTTCATTTATAAGAGGTGTTAAAAAATTATTTTTATAAGTTATTAAAATCCCTGGACGATCATCAAAAAGATCACTTATATTATTTCCATCTACAATAATATCAATAGATTCATCATGTGCTACCTCTTTAATTTTATCATACATGATTTGACGACAAAGATAGCACCGATTTCCTTTATTTTTTATAAACTCATCTACATTAAATAGGTCAATTTTAACAATTTTCTGTGAAATACCAATTTTATGAGCAATCTTTTTAGAATTTTCAATAAAACCTGTAGGCATTAAACCATTATCAATAGTAATAGCAATAGGATCTCTACAAACTTCAACAATCAAACTAGAAAGTAAACTACTATCAGCCCCTCCAGAAAATGCAATAGCAACATGTTTACCTCTAAGTTCCTCTTTAACCCCATTAATTTTATCTTCAATACTCATAAAAACTCCTCAAGCATAAAATCATACTAATGATTTAATATAATTTAATACTTCTATAGCATCTAAAGTTTTAATATCAGGAACCTTGGTAATAAAATCAATTAATTCATCCTTAATCTCATCACTTAACTCAGATTTTTTAAAAATATTATAATAAGTTCTTTTAGGATAATAAATTGATTTAGCAACATTTAATATATGATTCTCCAATTCATTATCAATTATTCCCTCTTCAACACTTAAATCTAATTTATAATTCACATTAACTAAAGCTTCAGATAAAACAGTTTGACTTTCAGGATCAAATGTTACAGCAACATCATCATCTGAATTTAAAATACCCTCTCTGTATTGTTTATAAATATTACCAATACCAATCATACCTAAATCATCTAATTCAGAAGCTCTTAAAGCACCCATACTGCCTCCACCAACAACAGTTACACCTTCATTCATTGCTTTCATAATTTCTTTATGACTAACTGCAGGATGTTGGTGAAAAACACCATCAATAATCCCAATAATATCAGGTTTATCATTTAAAGCATTAAGAACATCCCCTCTTTTAACTGGGAATCGATAATCAGCATGCAAAATTTTTTCAGCATCTTCAAAAGAAATAGATAAACCTGTAAAAATTATAATCTTCTTATTTAACATAATAAAAGGTTTCCATAAATTTATTTCAATGATTTAAATCATATTCAACAGCACGTTCTCCTCTTCTAGAAGGATCAAGTGCAAAAAGTTCCGCACCAGGAATAATAACTCGAACAACATTAACTCCAATTTCAGATCGTGTTAAATCTTTAAATAATATTTTATTTAAACCAACATTACTTAATTTTTCAATACAAGTATCAATATCTTTTTTAATAGAAATATTACTATTATTATCAATACTACTTAAATTAATCTTATCTCCTTCTGATTTGAAGTAATGACTATTGATTTTTTTCATTCGACCATAACCGGCTTTTCTCATAAAATCTGCACGAGCAGTATCCTCACGAGTACCATGAATTTGAGTGGCTCGGCTTTGAGCAACCTCGGTTAAAGCACGTAAAACAGCAATTTCAGGATTTAAATGGGTTCCAACACCTAAGGTTAATAAAGCTGCATCTTTTAATAAAGTATCATCACTTGATGCAGCTATAGTTGGAATTTCCACATCAGCTGTAATATCTAATAAATTTATATTCACAGATTCATTTTCAAACTTATTTAAAATATTATTAATATCTTCACTTTTAATAGTATCCAAATCAATTTCTTTTCGATTTTTTTTAGTTTCTTCAAAAATACTCCAAGCATCTCTTTCAACAACTTCAAAAATCCCATGAAGCACTGCTTCCTCTAAAACATTACCTGAAGCCAAACCATTAGTATTTCCCTTAACAAAACTATTAACATTTTCATTACTTGGAATATATGGATGATAAATTAAATTAATAGGAACATCAAATTCTTCTTCGGACACAATATCTGTCATTTTACCCCATTCTAACTCTAAACCCTTTAGACTTTCAATATCAACAGATTGAGGTAAAACTAAACTTTCAAAATCAACAGGATTAACCATATCATCAAAAGTACCAATAATTATATTTTCATTATCAATTTTTTGTTTTTCAGCAGAATATCTTTCAAAACCTTCCATCATAGCAGAAGCTTTAGCTTGAGGTTTACCAATTCCTTTACCTGCATAAACACTTACACTTCCTTCTTGAGCAGTTGGTCTTATTGCAGAAAAAACAGGAATTCCCACACGATCAAGATCAGTAATTTCAGTTAAACGTGTAATACCTGCAACTCTTAATTTATCTTCATAATTTTTAATAGTTTCTTTAGGTTCTTTAACCCTATGAGTACCATTAAAATATTTGATTGGAATATCTGAAAACATATTGACTCCTTTTATTAAAATTTATTTATAATTTTTGATATAATATAATAATTGTTATATAAAGTTAATAAAATTTATTATAATATTATAATCAAATCATTAATTAAAAATTAATAAAAATAAATAAGAAGGAAAATTATATTATGGCAAATGAGAGTAAAAATATTCACTTAAACAATATAGTGAAAAAATTAGAAGAAAATAATTATGATGGAATGTTACTAGCAGATTTTAATAATATTAGGTACATTTCAGGATACTTACCCCAAAGTTTTGCTTTCGCTATATTAAAAGAAAACCCAATAATATACGTTGCAGAAATGGATATGGAAATAGCTAATAAAACTAGTTCTATAGAAATTCAACAATTTACATCATATGATGAACTCAAAAGAATATTAAAAAAAGAAAATTTAACTAATTTCGCAATAGAAAATAATTTAACTGTAAATAGTTTTACAAAACTCAATAATGATTTAAAATTAAACATTGAACCATTCATGGCCGAAGAAAGAATGATTAAATCTTCAGATGAGATAAAGAAAATAGATACAGCAATGAATATTGCACATAAATCATTATTAGAATTAAATCCAAGATCTTTAATTGAAAAAGGTATAAGTGAATGGGAAACAGCATACAAATTAGGTTATTTAATGCGTAAAAATGGTGCTGAAGTAGAATCATTTGACACCATAGTAGCATCAGGAGCAAATAGTAGTTTACCTCATGCAGTTGTAAGCCCTAAACCTTTAGATCCTCATATATTAATTGATTACGGATGTAAATATCAAGGTTATTGTTCAGACACAACAAGAACTTATCCTAGCACTGAAAAACAAGAAGAAATATTCGATATTGTGCTTGAAGCTCATGATAAAGCTATAAAAGCAATTAAACCTGGAATTGATGGTTCAAAAATTGATGCTGTTGCAAGAGATATTATAACTGATTATGGATATGGAGATAAATTCATTCATACTACCGGACATAGCTTAGGCTTAGATATTCATGAAGCCCCAACATTATCTACAAGAGACCACACTATACTAGAAAATAATATGATTGTAACAGTTGAACCTGGAATTTACTTAGAAGGAAATTTTGGAGTTAGAATAGAAGATACCATATTAATAAATAATAAAGGTAAAATAATTGGAAATTTACCTCAAAGATTATAAAAAAAATTATTAATGGAGGACTATTAATGAAAATGTTAATAAATGGGGAAAATTATGATAAAGATGAACATAAAGAAATTTTAAACCCCTACAATGGAAAAATAGTTGACACTGTACCTATTGCTAATAGAAATGAAGTTAAAAAAGCAGTTAATGCAGCAAATCAAGCTAAAAATTCATTAACTGAAATGAGTGCACGTAAAGTTTCTGAAAAATTATATGATGCTTTTGAAAATCTAAAAAATGAAAAAGAAGAATTTGCAAAAATCATAACACAAGAAACAGGAAAACCAATAAAACAATCTTTAGGTGAAATGGAGAGATCAATAGATACTTTAAAATTATCTGCAGAAGAATCTAAAAGAATTTATGGTGAAACAGTACCATTAGATGCAGGTTTAGGAGGTAAAGGTTTTTTTGCATTTACTGAAAGAATCCCATTAGGTGTTGTAGCAGCAATAACACCATTTAATTATCCTGTAAATTTAGCAATTCATAAAATAGCCCCAGCAATAGCAGCAAAAAACACCACTGTTTTTAAACCTAGTATGCAAGCACCTCTTGCAGGACTTAAAATGGCTGAAATTATTGCACAAGAATTTCCTAAAGGAGTAATTAACACAATTACTGGTATGGGTGGTGAAATTGGTGATGCATTAATAACTAATGAAAATATAAATAAAATATCTTTTACAGGTAGTGTTGCAACAGGATTATTTATAGCATCACGTGCTGGAATGAAAAAGATCACATTAGAATTAGGGGGAAACGATCCCTTAATAGTACTTGATGATGCAGATATAAAAAAAGCTGTAAAAGGAGCAGTAAATGGAGCTTACCTATATTCTGGACAAGTATGCATGGGTGTTAAACGTATAATTGTAGATAATCTTATCGCAGAAGAATTCACAGATTTATTAGTTAAAGAAACACAAAAATTAAAAATTGGGAATCCTATGGATGAAAATATGGATATGGGACCATTAATTGATGAAAATGCTGCAATCAATGTTGAAAAAACAGTTGATAATGCAATATCTGATGGGGCTGAACTCTTAACAGGTGGAAAACGTAAAAACACATTTTATCAACCTACCGTTTTAGACAATGTTAATATGAATATGGATGTAGTATCTAATGAAACATTTGGGCCAATAGCCCCAATCATTCATGTTGATGGTGTTGAAGAAGCTATAAAAACAGCTAATAATACACAATATGGTTTACAAGCCGGTGTATTCACAGAAAACATGCATAATGGTTTAAAATGTGCCAATGAAATTGAAGCAGGAACTGTGTGGATAAATAAACAATCAACATTCAGAACAGACAACATGCCATTTGGAGGAGTTAAATCCAGTGGAGTAGGAAAAGAAGGAATAAAATATGCCGTACATGATATGACTAAACCAAAATTAATTGGATTTAACTTACGTTAAATTTAATACTTAAAATTATTCCTTTTCAACTCATTTTTTATTTCTTTTGAAGAAATCCTTCAATAAGATTTCTAGTATCATTTAAAGATTCCATAGGAATACCATTAGGTAACTCTCCTAATTCACCTTTAACATCTTTTAAAACAACACCATTCACACCAAGAAACATCCCTTCACTTGCAATGTCCATAAAACTTTGTGGAGGTAACATCGCAACAGCAACATGATTACCCTCTTTAACATCTAAATTATTAGTAACAACAGTAATTGCTCTTTTTTTAAGGTTAACATTACAAATCATTAAAGAATCAGCATTAGGATGTTTACTAACACTCATGATTTCTCCAACTAAAATATCTATCCCAATAATTGGATCATTAATTGGACCTAAAGATAATCTATGACGTAAACCTAAAATTGTATTTAAAAAGAATTGAACCTTGGCAACATTCTCTTCAGTTTTCTCTCTTTCTTCTTTAGGTGCTTTATTAAGAAAAATATGATTCCATTCTTCTCCCCCTAAATAATGTATAACATAATTAGCCTCTTCCTCTAATTTATTAACATCTGGAGAATTACTTAACTCATCACCTTCAAGATATGAATAAAGTAATGATTGAAAATGAGCATCCATATTATCTGCAGATTCAAGAGCCATTTTTTTATTCCAATGACCTCTAAACGCACCAGTTTGAACAGTTCTCATAAATAATTCTTTAGATTTAACAGCAATTAAAATTCTATAATCTTTAGATGTATCCCACACATTTATCTCTCCAAAATTAAATAATCATAAATATTTCTTTAAAAGTAAAATTATACTAATTACTATATTAAATTTAGTATAATTTAAACTTAATTTAAATTAATCAATTTTATCAAATTTCATTTAAAACACTATTATGAAAAATATACTTTTAATTTAAGAACCAATAACGCTTATTAAGCCTTAATTTTAATTATAAGTTTAAAATTTTTATTTTAATAGAATTTTAACAAAAACTTTTTATACTAATAAAAAAAAATAATATATTACTTAAAGTTTAACTAAATTTTCTAATGAAAATAACTTTAAATCATAGTAAAAATCTAATAAAACAAGTTAATCAAACAAAATAACTAATATATGAAATTTAGTTAAATAATATCAATATTATATAAATAATTTACAATGGTGAAAAAATGGTAGAAGTTTCCAGTCTTTATGATTTAGATATATATACTATAGCAGGGCAATATGTAGGACAAGTAGCTGATGTTGTACTTAACATTAAATATGGAACTATTTCCAAACTACGAGTAAAAGCATTAGAACCTGAAAAGAAAAATGTAGGAATAAGAGATATTTTTACTAGTGGGTTAAGAATGGTCCCTGAAGAAGAAAATGTAAATTCATATCATCAAGAAGGATTACTTGATGTTGGATATGATAAAGTAAAAGCTATTGGGGATATAATGTTAATAGATCCACAAGATTTAATTCATAAACCACAAGCTCAAAGAGTTAGACCTACACCTACTCCTAATGTAGAAGCACCAACACCAAAAGCTCCAAAAACACAAGAAGCTGAACCTAAAATCCAAGATCCTACTGAAAAGGTTGAATAAGATTTTAAGTTTTTTTCTTTTTTCTTTTTATTAATTTTTTTTAAAAATTATTAAGTTATTAAATTTTTTTATTTTTTCTCTATAAATCATGATTAAAGTATAAAAAAACTAATTAATATGATACTTTAAACATTTAAACGATTTTTTACTTTTAAAATTCATCTAATATTTTTTCTAAAAAAAATAAGATTTATTAAAAGTATAAAAGTTATGAAAAATAATTAATTTATGAAAATAGAAAAATCAAATAAATATAAAAAAAATAAAAGTGATTATTTATGAAAGTTGGAATTATAGGTTGTGGAGCTATAGCAAATCTTATAGTGAACAATATTTTAGCAACTGAGAAAAATATAAGCATCAAACATTTCTATGATCGTGATATGGAAAAAGCTGAAAATTTAGCTAGTATTGCTAATGGTATAGCAGTTATAAATATTGAAGATTTAATAGATAATGTTGATTTAGTTTTAGAAGCAGCATCCCCAAGTTCAGTTAATGAATATGCTTTAAAAGTTTTAAATAAAGGAAAAAGCATGATTATAATGAGTGTTGGAGCTTTAATGGATGAAAATTTTAGGAATGAAGTAGTTGAAACTGCAAAAAAACATAATGCTAAAATTTACACTCCATCTGGAGCAATACTCGGATTAGATGGTATAAAAGCTGCATCTGTTGGTGAAATTAAAGAAGCTAAACTAACAACAAGAAAATCACCTAAATCTTTAGGAAAAGATGTTAATAAAGAAGAAATATTATTCGAAGGTAAAGCATCACAAGCAGTTAAAAAATTTCCATTTAACATTAATGTAGCTGCTACATTAAGTTTAGCATGTAAAATGGATATTGATGTTAAAGTTATAGTTGATCCAAAAGTTGATAGGAATGTTCATGAAGTAGTTGTTACAGGTGATTTCGGAAAATTCACTACTCGATGTGAAAATTTACCATGTGCTACTAATCCTAAAACCAGTATGCTAGCAGCTTTCTCTGCAATAAAATTATTAAAACATTTCAATGAAACATTACTTAGTGGTACATAAAAAGTAATAAACTTAATTATTTTTTTTCAGGTGAAAATTTTGAAAGATTATGAAATATACTCCAATCTAAAAGTACCTAAAGGGTCAAATATTGTCTTACGTTTAGATGGTAGAAAATTCCATACTTTAGCAAAAACATTAAATTTAGAAAAACCTTATGATTCTAATTTTGCTAAACTAATGATTGAAGTATGTAAAGATTTATTTACTGAATTTTCACCTAAATTTATTTATACTTTTTCTGATGAAATAAATATTTTACTTTCTGAGATACCATTTTCTAATAGAGTTGAAAAGATAGATTCTGTTTTTTCAAGTTTGGCATCTAGTTCAATAACTAAACATTTAAACGATTTTTTTGATTTAGATGAATTACCATTAATTTCTTTTGATTCAAGAATAATACCCCTCCCTTTTAATGATATAAACACATATTTTAAATGGAGACAAGATGAAGCTTGGAGAAACTGTAAGAATGCTTATGGAATTTGGGTATTAAAAAAAGATTATTCTTCTAAAATAGCTAATGAAAAAATTAAAGGATTAAAGTCTAGTGATATTCATAACTTGTTATTTGATAAAGGAATAAATTTAAATAATCTTCCAGTATGGGAAAAAAGAGGAATCGGATTTTATAAAAAAAATAAAAAAATTAAGGGCTTTAATCCAAAAACCAATTCAGATACAATCTCTTATAGAAATTACCTTTATATAGATTGTAATCTTGAAATGTTTTCAAATGATTTTTTTAAAACAATTAATTTAAAACATGATTAAAAATAAAAAACATAATAAATAAGGAAGTGTCATATTTATGGTATTTGATAAATTTATTTCAAAAGTATTAAGTAATGATAAAAGAAATTTTAATGAAGTGTGTGTGGATAATAAAGTTATTGATTCTGTAATTTATTATGCCAAGGAATCTTATCCAAATGAGTTTTTAGCATTCTTTGATGGTCATGTTAAGGATAATAAACTTATTTTAGATAGTTTACTTTTTTTACCTGGTGAAACTTCAAATACAGGTGCAACTTTTAATGAAGGTTTAATGCCACCTTCTCAACGGATTTGGGGTACTGTTCATTCTCATCCAGGTCCAAGTGCACAACCTAGTAATGCTGATTTAATGACATTTAGTAAACATGGATTATTTCATATGATTATTTGTTTACCTTATGAAATTCCTAGTTTTTGTGCTTATGATGCTTATGGGGATTCTGTAAAATATACTCTTGGTGATTATGATGATAAAAATCAGGATGCAATGTTAGATGATTTACAGGATTTACAAGATGAAATAGGGCATGGTTATCCAGAAGATTATGATTTTTCTGAAGATGACAGTACTAAAGAATATGATGCTTTTATGAAAAAATATAATGAAGCTAAAGCTAATAATCAAAGAGTAATCTATATTGATGTTAATAAATTAGAAAATGATAATTATAAAAATAAGTAAAAATATTTAAAAAATTTTAAAAAAAAATTAAAGATATGAATTTTTTGCAAGAAATTTATATTTATAATTTTAATTTAGTTGCATCAAATACATAATCTAAATCTATTAATTCTTTAATTACTTTATCTGGTACTGGATGATCTAATGTTAAAATCATTATTGCTTCTCCACCAGCAACATCTCTTCCTACTTGCATGATTCCAACATTAACTTTATATTCTCCTAATTTTGTACCAATTAAACCAATAGTTCCTGGAACATCTTTATATTTTGCTATAAACATGTTTCCTGAAGGTTTAACATCTACCCAATATTCGTTAACTTTAACTATTTTAGGTTCATGTATAAATGTTCCTTCTGCAGAAAAACTGTCTTTAGTACTTTTAGCTCGAACTTTAACTAAAGAATCGTAACCTTTAGCATTATCTGTTTTTCCTTCGGTAATTTTAATTCCTCTTGTTTTTGCCATGTTTAAAGAGTTCACTGTATTTACGGAACTGTTTAAAATAGAATCAAGAATACCTTTTAAGACACATCTTCCGAGTATGTCTTGGTTTTGAAGACTTGCTAATTCACCACAGTAGATTATTTCTACTTCTTTAACTTTTCCTTTTAATGATTGGGATATGAAACTTCCTAAACGTTCACAAACTTCCATGTAAGGTTTGAGTTCGTTTTTAAGTCTGTTATCTATTCTTGGTAAATTTATAACATTTTTAGGAGTTTTTCCATTATTTAAATCTATAATTTCTTCAGCTACTATAATAGCTGCACCTTTTTGAGCTTCTTTGGTAGATGCTGCAATATGTGGGGTTAAAACAATATTATCTAAAGTTATTAACTTATTATCTTTAGGAGGTTCATTTTCATAAACATCTAAAGCAGCGCCTCCAATTTTATTTTCACTTAAAGCTGTGTATAAAGCTTCTTCATCAATAATTCCACCACGAGCACAATTAACAATGAATGCATTTTCTTTCATTAAATCAAATTGTTCATCACTAATAGAATGTTTAGTTTCTTCAGTTAAAGGAACATGAATAGTTATGAAATCAGCATTTTTAAGAACAGTATTTAAATCGGTTAATCTTACACCCATTTGTTCTGCAACATCATCAGGTAAATAAGGATCATATACTATTGCATCCATTTCAAAAGCTTTGCAACGGTTTACAACTTGAGAACCAATTCTTCCCATTCCAATAACACCTAGAGTTTTTCCTCTAAGTTCAACTCCCATAAATTTCTTCTTTTCCCATTTATTATCTTTAACAGATTTATCAGCAATAGCAATTTTACGAGCCATAGCTAATAATAATCCCATAGTATGTTCAGCAACAGTAATACTAGTTGATTCTGGGGAGTTAACAACCATAACACCATTTTCTGTAGCTGCATCGATGTCTATATTATCTACACCAACACCGGCTCTTGCAATAATCTTTAAATTGTCAGCAGCTTCAATAACTTCTTTAGTCATCTTAGTTCTACTTCTAACAACTATTCCATCAAAATCTTTAATAGTAGCTACTAATTCTTCAGGAGATATAGTTGTATTAACAACAACATCCATCTCATTTTTTAACATAGCTATTCCATCTTCATTAATTGCATCTGCAACAAGAACTTTCATTTTTTTCATTCTCTCCTATATTAATTATTTAAAATAAATTACTTTTATAATACATAAATAAAATTAATTTTTTTATTAATTAAAAAAACCTTTTAACAAATTTTTTCTCTATAAAGTTTTACATTAACTATAAATATTTTTTCACACTATTTTCATATTAATAAAAATTTTATATATTTTTTTATAAAAATTTATAAACTTTTTAAATCATATTATTCTTAATGATTTTTGAATAAAATAAATTTTTAGAATTAAAAAGGTTGTAATTAATCATAATACAACTTTAGTTTAATCTAATATTTAAAAATTATTATAAAAAAAGAGGTGAAAAATTATGGTTTCAA
>NZ_DAZC01000027.1:0-153475 GCF_002508845.1 Methanobrevibacter sp. UBA417 | reverse complement strand
GAAGTCGTGGTGTTGGTGGAAATGTTACTGCTGGTGTTAGATCTTTATTTGGTGGTGAAATTAAAGAATATGTGAAAATGATGGAAGAAACACGTAATGAAGCATTAAATAGATGTATTGAACACACTAAAGACTTAGGTGGAAATGCAATTATTTCATTAAGATTCGATTCTGACAGTATTTCTCAAGATATGCAAGAAGTATTAGCATATGGTACTGCAGTTGTAGTAGAAAAAGAATAAATTTAAAATAGAATCATGTTGAGGTGAAAAATTATGGTTTCAATTGATGAGTTTCCAATTTCTTCTGCTAATTACCTTCCGGGTTTTAAAGTTGTTGAATCTAAAGGTTTTGTTTATGGTTTAACTGTTAGAAGTCGTGGTGTTGGTGGAAATCTTACTGCGGGTGTTAGATCTTTATTTGGTGGTGAAATTAAAGAATATGTTAAAATGTTACAAGATTCACGTGAAGAAGCATTAAATTTATGCATAGAACATGCACAACAATTAGATGCAAATGCTATAATCTCATTAAGATATGATTCTAACAGCATTTTTCAATATATGCAAGAAGTATTAGCATATGGTACTGCAGTAATAATAGAAGAAGAATAATGAGTAGGTGTTAAATATTTTCAATGAAAAATTAAAATTCAAAGATAAAGAAATTTCAAAAACAATTCTTGGAACAGCTACATTCACAGGAGAAACATATTTCGGACATAGATCTCGTTTATATGAATTAGATTTAGAAACTCAACCTGAAAATATAGCTAAAATAATCCAAAAAGCTTATGATTTAGGTGTAAGATCTATAAACTTAGTTAATCATGAAAATTTATTAAAAGCTTATGATATGGCATGTGAAAATGGTGTTGAAATGGAGGTCATTGCAACAATCGGTAAATCTAATGTGAATTATTTAATGCCTGATTATGAAAAAGCAAAAGAAGTAGATTGGTTAAGTGATATTCATAAATTAAGTAAATACAATCCAAGTATAATGTTAATAGATGAATTTTTAGTTAACAGTTATGACTGGAAATACCTTGAAAATATGTTAAATCAGATAAATAAATTAAACATTTTCAGTGGACTAATAACTTTTTCACCATTTGAAACAACAAAAAAATTATTAGATTCTCCAATAAGAAATGATTTTGATTTTTATATGATACCAGTTAATAAATATGGTTACACTATGGATAGTGAATCTTTCTTAAAAGATGATCAAATCAAGTTAACAAAACTATTAAAAGAATTAGATAAAAAAATAATAATTCAAAAAGCATTAGCAGTAGGTATACTACAACCTAAAGAAGCATTTGAATTCATTAAAAAATTAGAATTTGCTGACATGATAACTGTTGGAATAGCTAGTATAAAAGAAGCAGAATCAACATTTAATACTTTAAATAATTTATAATATATTATTTTTTTTTAATTATCTCTTCTTTCTTTAACTATTTTTAAAAATTCAGCAGAATCTCCAACTTCTTTCATTTCCCAGGATTTAACTACAGGTATACCATCTAGTGATTCACCAATTTTTTTATTATTCACTATGAAAAAAGAGTCAGATAATGTAATTAAAGATAAATCTTTTAAAGTTATTGCCATTTTTTTAAGTGTTTTTGAGTTCCGATTATTCTCTAAATTAGTAATTAATGGGTTATTTGGATTAATTTTAGGATTATTTAATTTAGCTAAAGCATCAAAAGGACTTTTTTCTGTTGAAACTATTCCAAAACCTAATTTAGCTAAATCTTTAACACGATTATCATTAGTAGATAAGTCAGCTTTTAATTTTATTTCTTCATCATTTTTATATGGTTTGAATAGGTCAATATCTAATGTTATTTTTGTGTTTAAAATATCTTCTAAAGCCATTGCTGTTTCAGTATTCGCTCTAACTTTACCATTCTCATATTTATACATTGTTGCCCGTGAAACATGAGCTAAATCAGCTAAATCTTTTAGGGATAAAGAATATTCTTCACGATATTCTTTTAAAACATTTCCATTAATTTGAACATAATACCCTCCACGATCTGCTAAAATTTCAGGGTATTCATCATACATAATCATATTTTTAAGAGTTTGAACACCTATTGTAGGAATACCATGTCTTTCATAAACAACATCTTCTTCAAGAAGATGATTTTTACTTTTTAAACCAACAAGTATAGGTGAAGCTAAAAAAGAATTAGATAATCCTCTAATTTCTTCAACATGTGCTTCATTAACACTATCAACATTTATAAGGATTTTTAACATTAATAATAATGCTTTTTTACGAGCAATCATATCAAAACAACTATGTTCATAAATATGAGATGTTTCAAATCCTTCATTAATTAATAGTTGATGTATCCCTTGTATCAATTGAGCCCTATTATTCATAGATAATTACCTCAGTATAAAATCTTAAATAATTTTTTTATCCAGTTTAAACTAATTAATATATTTAAATAAGAAAATATTAATTATTATAATATATTATATATTTTGGAAACTATATAATAATTATTATAAATTATTTTTTCTTGTAGGTGATTTTTATAAAATTTCTTCATATAGGTATAGATGATACTGACTCTCCAAATGGAATGTGCACAACTTATTTAGGTGCTAAAATAATCGACGAATTAAAAGAAAACAAAATTGAAATAGAAGGTTTTCCAAGATTAATTAGATTAAATCCATTTGCCCGATTTAAAACTAGAGGAAATGGCGCAATACACTTCAAAATTCCATATGAAGGTACAGATATTAATTTTGTTAAAGAATTAATTTTAAAAACTGTTTCAGATTTAGCAATGTTTGATTGTGACAACACTAACCCAGGTGTTGTATTTTACAGTGGTGAAATAACTCCTGAAATGATTGATTACTCATATAAAGCTATTCATTCAGTTATTACCATAAAAGAAGCTGAAGATTTTGCCAAAAAAATTGGTGCAGATATTTATAAATTTAAAAAAGGAAGAGGAATAATTGGATCTCTTGCTGCAATAGGATGTCCATTGAAAGATTATACCTATGAATTATTAGCTTACAGGATACCTGAAAATTATGGTACTAAACGTGCAATTGATTATGATTCAGTGATTGAAATGGATAAAAAAACTTTTCCGGATACTTTTGAAAATTATGATAAAGCTGAAGATTATATTGCCATTGAACCAAAAACTCCATGTCCTGTAATGTATGGAATTCGTAGTAACTCTCCAGATACATTATTATTAGCGAAAAAGATTGTTAAATTAAATGAACCTGTTGAAAGGTATAGAATTTATTTAACTAATCAGCATACAGATATGCATGTTGAAAAAGCGAAAAAAATTGAGGACATGAAACAATATAGTTGTTATATTATTCAGGGTAAAGTTAAAAATAAACCTAAAATAATTGAAGGTGGCCATATGTTTTTCAATTTATATGATGAATCTGGAGAAATTGCATGTGGGGCATATGAGCCAACCAAAGATTTTCGTAAGGTTGTTAAAAAATTATTACCTGAAGACATAGTTAAACTTTATGGTGGAATAGGGGAGCACGGAACATTCAATATAGAGAAATTTCAAGTAATTAAATTAATAGATGTTGAATATAAAAACCCAAAATGTAAATGTGGAAAAAGAATGACTTCTGCAGGTAAAAATAAAGGTTTTAAATGTAAAAAATGTGGAAATAAGATTAGTTCAAATCAAAAAGTCCCTGAAACAATTTCACGTTCCCTTGTTGAAGGTAAATTCTATGAAACACCTATTTCTGCACGAAGACACTTAGCTAAACCAATTGTTAGAATGAATTTATAATTATTGAAAAAATTAAATACTATTAATTTATAAATTTGAAGTTAATAAAGAATAATTAATTATAATTTTAAAACTGTAAGATAATATTTTGAACTTCAATAATAAAATGTTTATAATTTTTTCTTACCTTGGAAGTGAGAGTTATATCTGCTAAAAAAGATCAACCACATGAACATGCATTTCGTGAAAAAACGGATAAACAAATTAAAAAGCCTTGGCGGGAATATAAACTTCATATAACCGTTTTAATTATATCTATTATTTCCATGTCTATTGGAGTTCAAAAGATTTACTTATCAAAAACAGTAAGTATTGTATTAATGCCTTTACTTTATGCAATGATAATTGGTTTAATACTATATTTAGCTAAACCTATAAAATTCGTTGGTAAAAAGCAATCTAAAATGGCTGAAGGTGCTATGTTAGTTTTTATAGGTCCTTTACTTGCTAAACTTGCTGTTGCTAGTGGTCAATCTTTATATGTTTTAGCTCAAGTAGGCCCTGCACTTATTTTACAAGAATTAGGTAATTTAGGAACAATTTTCTTTGCATTACCTATCGCATTACTATTAGGATTTAAACGTGAATCAATTGGTATGACAAGTTCAATTTGTCGTGAACCTAATTTAGGGATTATTATAGATAAATATGGATTTAAATCTCCTGAAGCAAAAGGAGTTTTAGCAGTTTTTGTTATAGGGACTATGATAGGTACAATTTATATTAGTTTTTTAGCAAGTGTTTGTGCATCTGTTTTACCATTACATCCTTATGCTTTTGCAATGGCAAGTGGTATTGGAAGTGCGAGTATGAATGCGGCAGCAATTTCTCCACTTGTTTATATGTATCCTAATATGGCCAATACATTATTAGCATTTGCAGGTTTCAGTAATTTATTATCTTTTTGTTTTGGAATATATGCAAGTATATTTTTAGGAATTCCTTTAACAGAATATTTATACAAACATTTAGAACCTATAATTGGAAGAAATGTGCCAGATGTTTTAAGTTCAATATCATTATCTTCTAAAGATACTTCAACTACTGAATCTTCTGAAGAAAAATCCCTGGGGGATGATTAAAAATGCCATTTGATCCAGATCCAAAAGTTATAACTTTTAAAAGAGTCCTATATTGGATTTTATTATTATTGATATTTTCAATCATCACTGTAATAGCAAATTATGTAGGTTATAAACATCCAATGGGTGAAGCACTTATAGGAATGTTTATTTTATCAGGTATTACATTAGTTGGGCTTTTAATGGAGAGACTCTTACCATATCAAATTTCAAACATTATTTATATAAGTATTATAGGATGTATACTTGCATTACCATTTGTACCAACATCTGGATTTGTAACTTACTATGTTTCTAAAGTAGATTTAATCTCAATTGTTACAGTATTCCTCGCATATGTAGGAATTGGAATTGGTAGAGATTGGAAAGACTTTAAACGTATTGGGTGGAGAGGAGTTATTGTAACAATATTCGTAATTTCAGGGACTTATATCTGTTCTGCAACCGTAGCTCAAATAGTATTAGTCTTAACTGGTGCAATTTAAAATATTTTTCTTATAAATTAATTTTTTACACTTTTTTTTATTTAAATAAATTAAATGAGAATTTAATAATGATTGTTGAAAAAATTTCAGATTTTATTTTAGAAACAAACTATGAAAACATATCTAAAAAGGATATTGAATTAATTAAGTTATGTTTTTTAGATTATTTAGCTGTAACAATTAAGGGTATTAATCAAACTCCTACTAAATATCTTATAAAAACTTTAAATGAATTAAATTATCCATTTTCTAATTCTAAACAATTTCAAGATTCTTGTAAAGTCATAGGATATGATAATTCTTATTTTAATACATTAAATGCAGGTTTTATTAATGGAGTTTCAGCCCATGTTTTAGAATTAGATGATGGTCATAGACTTGCACAATTACATCCTGGAGCAGTAGTATTTTCAACAGCTTTAGCAGTTTCACAATCAAATGATTCAAGTTCTAAAGAATTTTTGGAATCTGTTATAATTGGTTATGAAATATCAATAACTTTAGGAAAATTAGTAAATCCTAATCATAGGAATCAAGGATTTCATTCTACTGGAACAATTGGGGCTATAGCTGCTGGTGCAACTGCATCTAAATTATTGAAATTAAATAAAGTTCAAATCATTTCTGCTTTAGGACTTTCAGGAACGCAATCTTCAGGACTTTTAGAATCAGATCATCAAGGAAGTATGGGAAAAGTTTTACATGTAGGTAAAGCCGTTACAAATGGTATTTTAGCAGCTTACCTTGCAAAAAATGGTTTCACTGGTACAGAATCAATAATTGATGGGGATGAGGGATTTATTCATGCTATGTCAACTAACACTGTAATAAGTCATGATTTATTAAATGGTTATATAAATGAAAACTTAAAAAAATCCCATATTAATGAAGTTTATCATAAAAAATATCCATTCTGTAGACATATTCACTCTACAATAGATTCTATATTTAAATTAAAGAATCAATTAAATCACAATAAAATAAGCATAAATCAAATAGATAAAGTTATAGTTAATACATATAAAATAGCAGCAGAACATGATAATTATAATCCTCTTAATAAACAAGATTTAAAACAATCATTACCCTTTGCAGTAGCAATAGCCTTAATTTATGGCAATGTAAATATAGATTTAATTGGTTCTTTAATTAAAAAAGACTTATTAACTACAAATGAAAGTAACATTGAAGAAATTAATAATATAAAAAATTTATTAAATAAAATAATAATTATAAATGATGAAAATTTAACTAAATTGTTTCCAGAAAAGAGACCCGCAAATGTAAAAATTGTAGTAAATACAAAACATAATAATAAAATATTTGAAGATGAAACTTATTATCCATTAGGAGAAGCTGAAAATCCTTTAACTAAAATGGATATTTTAAAAAAATTTAAGATATTAAATCCTGATTATGATATGGAAAAACTTAAAATCATTGAAAATATGGAAGATTACAAACTTAATGAATTATTAAAAATTATTTAAAAGGTATATAGCTTATGAAAGAAACTAGAATATCACTTGAAAAATTAGGAATCCATGAAGCCACAACTGAATATGTGTCAAATAAAAGATTTAATGATAAAGGACAATACCGTTTAGAAGTTCCAGGAATTCAAACTCCAAATGCATTAAGTTCCCTCATTAATGCTTGTGAAGATGAAAATATAATAATCCACAGAGCCACACAGACTAAAGGGATCATGTTTTTAAGAGATTCTGAAATAAATGAAATGGTAGAATTAGCAAAAAGTGCTCGAATTGAACTATTTTTAAGTGTAGGTCCTAGAGCAACTTATGATACTAGTGCAACAGTCCAAACATCAGAAGGAAAACGTATAGGGTATCGTCTTAGAGGATTCGATAACCTTGTATACGCTATTGAAGATGTTAAAAGAGCAACAAATTTAGGTGTTAGAGGAATACTCTTATATGATGAAGGTTTACTTTATGCATTATCCCAAATGAGAGAAAATGGGGAAATACCTAAAGATATTCATTTCAAATTATCTGCACATGCAGGATGCAGTAATCCTGCATCAGCTAAACTATTTGAAAAAATAGGATTAAATTCATTAAATCCAGTTAGAGATTTACAAATACCAATGCTTGCAAGTATGCGAAAAACTATTAATATTCCTATAGATATCCATACAGAAAACCCTAAATCAACTGGAGGATTCATAAGACATTATGAAGTTCCAGACATGATTAAAGTAGCAAGTCCAATATATTTAAAAACTGGAGGATCAATAGCTAAAACTCATAACTGGGACACTACAAATACTGAGGCTAAATTAAGAATAAAACAAGTTGGATTAGTACAAGATGTTATAGACAGATATTATCCAGAAGCAAAAATGTCTCCAAAATCTTCTAAAGATTTAGCAATACCATTATAATAAAATTCATTTAAAAGGAAAAAAATATTTATGGATTTAACTAAAGAAGTATCAAAAGCAGTAATACAAGCAAGTACAACATATCCTAAAAATCGTTTAACTACTTTTAAAAAAGCTATAAAAAACGAAACTAATGATAATGCAAAATGGGCTTTAAAAATCATGATGAAAAATGAGGAAATTGCTAAAAATAAAAAATTACCTATGTGTGATGACACAGGTATTCCCCATATTTTCATAGAGCAAGGAAAAAATTCTCCTATATCTATTGAAATTTTAAATGAAATCCAATTAGGTATTGCCGAAGGTTTAAAAAAATTACCCGGAAGACCAATGGCAGTTAAGGGTCAAGATATAGAAAGAATTGAACAATCCCAAGGATTATATGATTCACCTTCAATGGTTAAATCTGCACCAATATTATTAGATAAATCTCATAATGAAAACACAAAAATACATATCTTACTCCTAGGTGGAGGTCCTGAAATAAGAGCAAAAACTTATAGAGTTTTCCATAAACATTCCTATGAAGAAGTATTAAATTTTGCAATTGACTGGTTAAAATCATCTCTTCCAATGTTAGGTTGCACACCGTCTATTCCCTGTATCGGTATAGGCCGTACACATTTTGAAGCATCTTCCTTAATGATTAAATCAATGATTTATGGAAATTTATCTAATCAATCAAATTTAGAACAATTAATATCAAATGAGATAAATAAAACTAATATTGGTCCAATGGGTTTAGGTGGAGACACTACAGTTTTAGGTTCTTTTATTCAAATTGGAAATCAAAGAGCAAGTGGTGTTAGAATCGTTTCTATTAGACCTTCCTGTTTTGTTGAACCTAGAGTTGCTACAATTACATTGAAAAAATAAAATAATAATCAATTTAATTAAAATTTTTAAGGAAAAAAAATCATGGAACCTGAGAAACCAATCTTAAAAAAAGGATTCAAAATACCTGAACATAATTTAAGAACATCAATAACTAAAGTAGAACCTGATAAAATAATAACTAGGGGATATTCTCAAGATGATTTAATAGGTAATTTAAGTTTTTCTGATATGATATTTTTACTATTAAAAGGAGAATTACCTAATGAAAAACAATCTAAAATATTTTCACATGTATTAGTAAGTTTTTCAGATCATGGAGTTACTCCACCAAGTACACAAGCAACAAGAATAATTGCATCATCAGGATCACCAATTAATAATTCTGTTGCAGGGGGCCTGTTAAGTTTTGGAAAAAATCATGCAGGGGCGATAGAAAAATCAATGAAACTCTTTCAGGATAGTATTAAAAGTTTAAACCTTGAAAATCATAAATCTGAAGATGAAAACAAATTAATATCTAAATTAGCAATAAAAATAGTGAATAATTATTCTAAACAAAATTTCAAGATTCCAGGTTTTGGTCATAGATACCATCATAAAGATCCAAGAGCAGTTAAACTTTTATCATTAGCTATTAATGAAGGTGTCATAGGTCCACATACTAAGTTAGCATTAGTTATTGAAAGTTTATTATATAAAAAAAAAGGCATAAAAATGAATGTTGATGGTGCTAATGCAGGAATACTTTCTGATTTAGGTTTTGATAGTAGATTAGGTTTAGGAATATTCATGATAAGTAGAGTGCCAGGTTTAGTTGCTCATAGTTATGAAGAAATGACTGAAGAAGAAGAATTTCGCAGATTCTGTGATTTAGAAGATATAACTTATGAAGGTCAAGATTTTACTTCATTTGATTAAAAAAAATAGGTGATTTTTAATGGATTTTTTTGAAACAATAAATAAAAGATATAGTGTTCGAGGATTTAAAGATAAGAAAGTTGAAAAGGAAAAATTAGATCAAATTTTAGAAGCAGGTAGACGTGCCCCAACAGGGGTAAATTATCAGCCTATTAAGATTTTTGTCATAGATACTGAAAAAAATAAAGAATTATTAAAAGAAATATACCCTCAACCTTGGTTTGTTGAAGCTCCATTAGTTATATGTGTTGTTGCATCACATAAAGAAGCATGGACTAGACCATGGGATGGTAAAAACATAGCTGAGATAGATGCAAGTATAGTTATGGATCATATGATATTGGCAGCTACTGCATTAGGTTTAGGAACTTGTTATATTGCTGCATTTAAACCTTATGCTGCATTAAAGTTATTTGATTATGATGAAACTTTAGAACCAATTTTATTCACACCTTTAGGTTATCCCAATGCAGAACCTAGTGAACGAAATAATGTTAGAAAAAATTTAACAGATTTAGTTATTTATAAATAAAATAAACTTTTTTTTACACTAAAAAATTATAAATACTTTAAATTTTTCATTTTTTTAAAAATTTATTTCATAAAGCTTTTAAAACATGATAAATATATATTCATTCATCTAAATTTTTAATAAAAATTTTATCATTTTTTTTAAAAACTAATGATTTACAAAATTTTTCTTAACAATTAAATGGGGTTTTATAAAAATGGTTAAAAATAAAATTTTGATTGTGGAAGATGAAAAAATAACAGCAATGGATTTAAAGTTTAAATTAGAAGATTTAAATTATGAAATTTGTGGTATGGCTGTAAATGGTGTTGATGCTATAAACTTAGCAAATAAGGAAAAACCAGATTTAGTATTAATGGACATAACTCTTAAAGGGGAAATGAATGGTATTAATGCGGCTAAGTCAATTTTAAATGAAAACATACCTTTAATATTTTTAACTTCTCATACTGATGAAGATACTTTTAAAGAAGCTAACCAAGTACCTTCCTATGGTTTTTTAAACAAACCTTTTGACATGTTAAAACTTGAAAGAACTATTGAATTGGCTTTAAACAGATCAAAAATAGAATTGGATAAACTTCAAATGTCTAAAGGTGAAACTTCTATTTTAGCTACTCAAAATCCTAAATTACATGAACAAGCTGTAATAGAATTTGAAGCGGGGAAAAAATATAAAAATGAATTTTTAACAAGAAGAAAAGAAAATAATACTTTCACAGTTTTAATAATTGAAGATGAATCTATAACTGCTTTAGATTTAAAAGCTAAAATTGAAGATTTTGGATATATTGTACTTGGAATTGAAGACAATGGTGAAAAAGCTATTGAATTAGCTAAGGATAAAAAACCAGATTTAATTTTAATGGATATATCTTTAAAAGGTTCAATTTCAGGTATTGATGTATCTAAGCAAATTTCTCATTTGAATATTCCTATAGTTTATTTAACTGGTAGTTCTAATGATGAGAATATTAAAAATGCTTTAGAAACAGCACCTTATGGTTTTATTAGTAAACCAATTTTTGATTTAGAATTAGAACAAATTTTAGAGTTAACTTTAATTAAACATACAGATGATTTTGAAAAAATCTTTGGAACAGAAATTTCACAGACTCCTGATTCACAATCAACTAACAAGTCAAAAAAAGAACCTAAATTTAAATCTTTAATTCGAGGAATATTGAAAAAATAATTTCTCATTTTTTATATTTTTCATTAGATATACTATTTTAATAAAAAAATTTTTGTAGTTAATTAATATGATGCCTAAATTTATTTTTGCAAAAAATCAGAGTGAAATGTATAAAACTGCTGATTTATTAGAAGAAAAAAAATACAAAGTCAAATCTGAGGATAAAAATTATATTCTCCTTAGAAAAAATGCTTATGGAAATATTCTTATTCATATTGCAATTATTCTAATTGCACTATTCTATTTTAATTATATAATAATAATTACAATTATATACTTTTTATATAATTTTTATAAAAATTCAGTTGTGATTTTAATAACAACAGAATCTAAAGATGAAGATGGAAACCCATTAGATTTTATTAAATTAGAAGATTTAGAAGATTTTTATTCAGGTCCTGGAAATCAAGATAGAGATATGATTGAAGATTTTAAAAATGTTATTAAAAAAAGTAGAAAGAAATAAACTTTTTTTTATTTTTTCAAATATCTATATATACTAAAAAATTTTAATAGTATAGTAATAATTTGATGATTAAAAATTTTTAAATAGAAAGTTTTTTTCAAAAAATTATTTTTAAAAAATAATAATTTTAATTTATGATATTCTTTTTTGGAGAATTATGATATGAATTTAAGTAAAAACGAATTATTTGGAATAATCTTTTTCTTTGTTTTAGTTTCTTGGGCGATAGTACCATTTTTTATGTCAAGTTCATTCACATCATCTGATATTGGTTTTTCTGTGATTTTAATTGTCATAGGTTTAACTTATATGTTATCTGCTTTTGTTCCTCAATGGAATAAATCTGCAATAATGTCAGATGGGGTTGTTTTTGTTTTAACTTCACTTGTTCTATTTTCAGGATCTGATCGATTAATTTTCTTCATTTTTGGAGCAATTTTAATATTTTTAGCATTTTTAGCTTATGGTAAAAGATTACCTCCGAAATTGTTGAAATATTTTTATAGGGAACGATCTAAAAAATAATGTCTTTAAAAAAATTTAATTTAATATTTTTTTTTAAGACAAAAAACTTGTTTTTATGAATTTTAAAAAAATTAAATTAATTATTTTTTATTATAATATCTTTATATTATTGGTTTGCAATTTTTTATTAAAAAATAGGATTATTTTAAATAATTTTTGGTTTTTGAAACTAATTTTAGAATCAAATAGTAAAAGATATATATTAATCTAAATAGAAATTATTAATACCATGGTGATTTATTATGGCAGGGATATCAGAATCTATTACACAAATTAAAAAAGCTGAAACTGATGCTGATACCTTAGTTGAAGATTCTAAATTAGAAGCTTCCAATATTATCGAAGAATCAAAAGCGAAAGCTAGTGAATTTATCGATGCTGCTAAGGCATCCGCTAACGATGAAGCTAAAAATACTGTTTTTGATGCAGAAGAAAATGCAAAAAAAGAGGCAAAATCTATTACTGCACAATCCGAAAAGGATGCTCAAGCTCTTAAATCAAGTGCTATGGGTAATGTGGATGAAGCTGCTTCTTTTGTTGTCAAAAATATATTATAACGTGAGAATAATGTTCAAAACTGTGAGAATGCAAAAGCTTAAAATAATGGCATTGGATGAATATGTTCCAAATGTAGTGAAAAACCTACATGAGGAAGGTATTGTTCAAGTCGAAGATGTTTCTGAAAGCATTCAACAGAATCCAAAGACAGCTGAATTATTAGACCCTTCAAAAGTTACACCTTATACTGGTAAAATTTCTTCACTTCTTATGAAGACTACTAGTATTTCTGAATTATTAGGTGATGCTTTAAGTGTTAATTCTGGAATTAAGGATAAACTTAAAGGTTTTATATCTCCAGAAATTCCAGTTTTACAAGATGTTGAAGATATGGATACTGAAAGTTTTATTAAGTATACAGAATCTATTTTAACTGAAGTGGGACCTTTAACTGATGAAGTTCAAGATAAGTTGGCTAAACTGGATAGTGAAAAAAGTTCGCTTGAATCTAATATTAATGTTGCTAATAAACTTAAATCTGTTGATTTAGACTTAAGTTTATTAGAAGATTCAAAACATACTTCTTCTCTAGTAGGTCGGATGAATGTTGAATCTGTTGAGGAATATAAGAAAGAACTAAGCGAAATTACAGACCAACTCTTAATTGAAGAAGCTCATGATGAGGATGAAGATTATAAAATTCTCATAACTGTAGTTCCTACAAATCTTAGAGATGACGTTTTTA
The DNA here is from genome assembly GCF_002508845.1 of Methanobrevibacter sp. UBA417. NCBI lineage: Archaea > Methanobacteriati > Methanobacteriota > Methanobacteria > Methanobacteriales > Methanobacteriaceae > Methanobrevibacter > Methanobrevibacter sp. UBA417. The sequence goes on along the minus strand of NZ_DAZC01000027.1, from coordinate 139,962 downwards.
TTTTACTTAGAAAATTTGACTTTGAACGATTGGATACAACTGGTTTAGAGGGAAAACCTGATCAGGTTATTGCTAAATCAAATTCTAGAATCCAAGAAATTGAAGTTGAAAAATCCCAAGTTAATTCTAGCTTAAAAGATATAGCTGATAAATGGGATGACAAAATACTTGTTTTAAAAGAACAATTAGAGATTGAAAAAGAAAGAAATGAGATTTATGCATCCTTTGGTAAAACTAAAACTACCAAAGTATTAGAAGCATATGTACCTAAACCTAAAGTAGATAAAGCTATCGAAGTATTAGATAAAACTACTGAAGGTAATTATGTTTATGAATTAGAAGATATACAAGATAAGGATGAAGATGTTCCTATTCTTCAAAAAAATAATTCTTATGCAAAACCTTATGAAACTCTTGTACAAATGTATGGACCTGTAAAATATAATGCTATTGATCCTACTATTTTTGTTGCAATAACATTTCCATTTTTCTTCGGTTTCTGTTTAACCGATGGTGGATATGGAATAATCGTAACTTTATTAGGATATATATTATATAAAGGTATGGGAAAGATGAATGAAACTTTTTCCGACTTTGGAAAAATTGTTATGGCTTGTGGTATATGGGCTGTAATACTGGGATTAATTACTAATGGATTTATTGGGGACTTTTTCACAAGATTCCTTGGAATAACTATTCCTACAGTAATTCCTATGTTTGATGCTTTTAAACATCCAGCAAATATTTTAATTGTTGCTATTGCTGTTGGTATTCTTTATACTAATATTGGTTTCATTATTGGAGCAATAAACAACCTTAGAAATGGGGATAAAAAAGAAGCATTAGGTTCTCAAATAGTATGGTTTATCTTAGAAATAGGTATAATCTTACTAGCTGCAGGATATATGGTTCCAGCAATTGGTCAAATCGGAATTATAGCTGGTTTAGCATTAGTTGTATTAACCCTAATTTTACTAGTATATGCATCTGGAATATATGGTGTGATGGATGTATTTGGATTTTTAGGAGATGTTTTATCATATGCTCGTCTTTTAGCTCTTTGTTTAGCTACTGGTGGTATTGCTATGACTGTAAATATCTTAGCACAACTTGTAGGTACATCTATTCCATATGTAGGAATATTAATAGCTATATTTTTATTTATCTTTGGACATATTGCAAATTTTGCATTCCAAGTATTAGGTGCTGGAGTAAATGCATTACGTTTAAACTATGTTGAATTTTTCGGACAATTCTTTGTTAATGGAAAAAACATGTTTGAACCTTTTAAAGCAAAAAGAAAATTTACTAAAGTCAAAAGATAATTTTGCTTACAAAAATTAAATTAAAAATTTTTATAAATAATTTTATACAATTACAAAATTCAAATTTCAAATAAATATTATAAACTAATTAAAAGGAGAATAAATTATGGTGGAAATTGTATTAGGTACTGCACTTGCAGCTGTTGGAGCTGGAGTAGCAGTTGGTTTCGCAGGTTTAGGATCAGGTTTAGGTCAAGGTTTCGCAGCATCTGGTGCTGTTGGAGCTGTAGCAGAAGATAATAGTATGTTCGCACGTGGTATTATCTTTTCAGCTTTATGTGAAACCCAAGCTATCTACGGATTCTTAATTGCAATCTTATTAATGGTATTTTCAGGATTACTCGGTGGTGGAGCTGGATTAAGTACTGCTGCAGGTATTGTAGCAATTGGTTCAGGTGCAGCAATTGGATTTGCAGGACTCGGTTCTGGTATGGGTCAAGGTCTTGCAGCAGGTTCCGCTGTTGGTGCTGTAGTTGAAGATAATAGTATGTTCGCACGTGGTATTATTTTCTCAGCATTAGAAGAAACCCAAGCTATTTACGGATTCCTTATAGCTATCTTACTTATGGTATTCGGTGGAATATTAGCCTAGGAGGTCAAATATAATGAGCTCTGGGGCAGAAAACATAGTTTCTAACATCATGTCTGAAGCTCAGAATAAAGCTGATGGAATTATTCAAGAAGCACAAACTCAAGCAGACACTATCATCAAATCTGGTGAAAAGAAAGCTGAGGCTGCTAAAAATCAAATATTAGTAAGTGGTAAAAAACAAGCTGATATGAGACATCAACAAATTATATCTGAAGCTAAAATGAATGCAAGAAGATTTGAATTAGAAGCTAAAGAAGAAGTAATCAATGCAGCTTTTGATAAAGCTACAAATGATTTAAAAAACATTGCATCTACAGATAAAGAAGAATATACCAACGCTTTAGTTGAAATGATTAAAGAATCAGCTACTGAAATTGGTGGTGGAGAATTAATCATTCAACTAAAAGAAGAAGATATTCCTAAAATTAAAAGCAATCTAGATGTAATTGCCGCTGAAGTAAAAGCAGTTGTTACAAAAAATAAAAAAGATCAATTAAACCTTAAAAGTATGGCAAAAACTGTTTCTGCAAATACAGGAACAGAAACCAAATTTGTAATTGGTGAACCTATAAACACAATCGGTGGAGTTATAGTTAAAACCAAAAACGGTGAAATTGAAGTAAATAATACTATAGAATCTAGAATGCTAAGAAACAAAAAAGAATTACGTTCTGAAGTTGCTAAAATATTATTTAAATAGGAGGATGAATTATGGCTGGTGAAATAACTTCAATTGTATCACAATTAGGTCTTACTCCTGAAGTATTCCTAATATTAGTTATCTTTACATTTGTGGTAATAGCTGCAATCGTAGTTGTTGTTGTAACCGTACCGATCTTAAAAATCTACCCATATCTTAATCCTATTTCTAGAGTAAGAGCACGTAAAGGAAGATTATTAACAGAAAAACAAATTTCTGAACTCGTTGAAACTTCAGACATTTCTGAAGTAGAAAACTATTTAAGTGGAATTCCAGATTACAGTGATATTGCTGAAGGAGAATCAGTTGAAAAAACTTTAGATACCAAAATGGGTGAAACTTATGATGTTGTTGCTAGATTAGTACCAAAAGATATTGCACCTGCATTTAAAGTATTTTCAAAGAAATCTGATATTAGTAATATTAAAAGTTTACTTGCTGCAAAAGCAGTTGGTCTTAATCAAGATGAAACCTCTGATTTATTAATACCTACTGGAAAATTATACGAAGATATTGAAAGATTAACTGATGTTAATTCTGTTAATGATGTTGTTGCAGGTTTAGATAATACTGAATACGCAAATGTTTTATCTGAAGCTTTACCTATCTATGAAGAAAAGAAAGTTTTACTTCCTTTAGATTCAGCTTTAGATAAGTATTACTTACAATCCTTATTAAAAGCAAGAGTAGTACCTTCAGAAGCAAATACTGAAATATTATATTCTTATCTTGGAAATCAAGTAGATGTAGCTAACATTAACTTAATAATACGTGCTAAAGCAGATAAATTAGATTATGATGAATTAGAACCATACATTTTTAATAATGGTTATCAATTAAGAGAATGGAAACTTAAAGACTTAATGGAATCTGAAGATATACTTGGAGTAATCTCAAGTCTAGATGGGACAAAATATGCTGAAGTTTTAAATGCTGTAGTTCCACAATATAATGAAACAGGTTCAATTGATGTCTTTGAAAAAGCTTTAAATAAATTTTTATCTGAAGCTGCTCACACATACTCTATGAAAAAACCATTAGGTATTGGTCCTATAATAGGTTTCTTAACTTTAAAAGAACAAGAAATACATAATCTTAAAGTAATTGCTAGAGCTAAAAGAGAAAAAGAATTCCCTACATCTCAATTACGGGAGATGTTAGTATGAGTGAAATAGCTATTATAGGTGATTTAGATACTGTCACTGGTTTTAAACTTGGTGGAGTAAAAAAAGGTAAAGTTGTTAAAACAGATGAAGAAGCAATAACCGCTTTTGATTCATGTATAAATGAGCAAGTTTCAATTATTTTAATAACAGAAAAGATTGCAAGCAACATTAGAAAACATATTAATAGAACTATAGGTAATGAAGTTTTACCTATGATTATTGAGATACCTGATAAATCTGGTTCAGAAGCAACTGAAAACGAACAAATGACAGACCTTATTAAAAGAGTTATCGGGGTAGAGATGGTTAAATGATTATTGAAGGAAATATTATTAAAGTTGCAGGGCCTGTTATTCTAGCTGATGGAATGAGAGGAACTCAAATGCACGAAATGGTTAAAGTGGGTGACGATAAACTCATTGGTGAAATCATTGAATTAGAAGGTGACACCGCAACCATTCAAGTATATGAAGAAACAGCAGGTATTAAGCCTGGTGAAAAAATAGAAAGTACAGGAGGTCCATTATCTGTAGAACTCGCACCTGGTATAATGGGTTCAATTTATGATGGAATTCAAAGACCTTTAGATGAAATCAAAAAATTAACTGGAGATTACATTGCAAGAGGTATTGATGTTCCTTCCGTAGATAAAGAAAAGAAATGGGATTTTAAACCTTTAGTAAAAGTAGGAGATAAAGTAATAACCGGAGATCCATTAGGTGAAGTTCAAGAAACTAGTGCTGTTCTCCATAAAATATTATTACCTCCAACTATTGAATCTGGGGTAGTTAAATCTATTCAATCAGGCGAACATACTGTAGAAGAAATTATTGCAGAAATCGAAAAAGATGATGGTACTATTGCAGAAGTTGCAATGTTACAAAAATGGCCTGTAAGAAAAGGACGTCCTTATAAAGAAAAATTAGATCCAGATATACCATTAGTAACTGGTCAAAGATCACAAGATACTTTCTTCCCAGTTGCAAAAGGCGGTACAGCTGCAATCCCAGGTCCTTTCGGATCAGGTAAAACTGTAACACAACAACAATTAGCTAAATGGGCTAATGCAGATATAGTTGTATATATTGGATGTGGTGAACGTGGTAACGAAATGACAGAAGTACTTACTGAATTCCCATTCCTTGACGATCCAAAAACAGGTAATCCTCTAATGGATAGAACTATCCTTATTGCTAATACTTCTAATATGCCAGTAGCTGCTCGTGAAGCATGTGTATACACAGGTATTACAATTGCTGAATACTTCAGAGATCAAGGTTACGATGTAGCACTTATGGCAGATTCAACTTCCAGATGGGCTGAAGCTATGAGAGAAATCTCAGGAAGACTAGAAGAAATGCCAGGGGAAGAAGGTTACCCAGCATACTTAGCATCAAGATTAGCACAATTCTATGAAAGAGCAGGAAGAATCCATACTTTAGGAACTACTGAATTAGAATCTTCTATTAGTGTAGTCGGAGCAGTATCCCCTCCAGGAGGAGATTTATCCGAACCTGTTACTCAAAACACATTACGTATATGTAAAGTATTTTGGGCATTAGATGCATCATTAGCAGATAAACGTCACTTCCCTTCAATTAATTGGTTAACTAGTTACTCATTATATGTTGACGATATTGAAGGCTGGTGGTCTAATGAAGTAGGAAATGACTGGAGACCAAATCGGGATAAAGCAATGGCTTTATTACAAAGAGAATCCGAACTTGAAGAAATTGTTCAATTAGTTGGTCCAGATGCTCTACCTGATTTAGATAGAGTAACCTTAGAAACTACTCGTATGTTAAGAGAAGATTTCTTAGGACAAAACGCTTTTGATGATGTCGATACATACTGTCCTCCTCAAAAACAACACGATATGCTTAAAATAATATTATTATTCCAAGATGAAGCATCCGCAGCTGTTAAAAAAGGAGCAGATATAAAAGATATTGTTGCATTAACTGTAAAAGACCAAATTGCAAGAATGAAATATGTTCCTTCTGAAGAATTTGCAGCTAAAGCTAAAGAAATTGAAGCTGAAGTAGTTAAAGAATGTAGTGAGGTGTAAACAAATGAATACTGATATTAAAACAAGAGAATACACCACAGTTACAGAAGTTACCGGTCCTTTAATGGTCGTTGATGGAGTTGAAGGTGTAGGTTACAACGAAATTGTAGAAATTGAAACTCCTAACGGAGAACACAGACAAGGACAAGTTTTAGAAGTAAAACAAGATGTTGCAGTTATTCAAGTATTTGAAGGTACAAGTGATTTAAACACTAAAAACACTAAAACTAGATTTACTGGTGAAACAGCAAAAATCGGTGTATCCAAAGAAATGATGGGACGTATCTTTAATGGTACTGGTAAACCTATTGATGGTGGTCCTGAAATAATTCCTGAAAAAGAATTAGATATTAATGGAGCACCAATGAATCCAGCATCTCGTGAATTCCCAGAAGAATTTATTCAAACTGGTATATCAACCATTGATGGAATGAATACTTTAGTAAGAGGACAAAAATTACCAATCTTTTCAGGATCTGGTTTACCTCACAATGATTTAGCAGCACAAATTGCTAGACAAGCTAGAGTATTAGGTGGAGAATCTGAATTTGCAGTAATATTTGCTGCAATGGGTATTACTCACGAAGAAGCAAATTTCTTTATGAGAGATTTTGAAAGAACTGGAGCATTAGAAAAAGTAACAGTTTTCATGAACCTTGCAGATGACCCTGCTATTGAAAGAATTTTAACTCCAAAAATGGCTTTAACAACTGCTGAATATTTAGCATTTGAAAAGAATATGCAAGTATTAGTTATATTAACTGATATTACAAATTACTGTGAAGCATTAAGAGAAATTTCTGCAGCAAGAGATGAAGTACCTGGAAGACGTGGATACCCTGGATACATGTATACTGATTTAGCTGGTATGTATGAACGTGCAGGCCGTATACAAGGAAAAGAAGGATCAATCACTCAAATGCCTATTCTTGTAATGCCTCAAGATGATATTACTCACCCTATTCCTGATTTAACCGGATATATTACAGAAGGACAAATTGTACTTAATCGTAATCTTCACAGAAAAGGTATTTACCCTCCTGTAGATCCATTACCATCCTTATCTCGTTTAATGGGTGGGGGTATTGGAGAAGGAAAAACTCGTCCAGACCACAGTGGAGTATCTGACCAACTTTATTCTGCTTATGCAGAAGGTCGTGAATTAAGAGATTTAGTTGCTGTAGTAGGTGAAGAAGCTCTTACAGAAAGAGATCGTAAATTCTTAGAATTTGCTGATAATTTCGAAAACCAATTTATTACACAAGCTAAAGATGAAGACAGAAGTATTGAAGAAACCTTAGATCTTGGTTGGAAACTTTTAAGTATCTTACCTAAAAATGAACTCAAAAGAGTTAAAGATGAATTCATTGATCAATATCTTCCAAAGGCTGAAGAATAAGATAAAACTATATGATATTAATTTTCAATTAATATCTACTATCTTTATTTAGGAGGATAAAATGGCAGAAGAAATAATAAGCGGGATAAATCCAACTCGAATGGAGTTACTTGCACTTAAAGATAGAGAACAACTCGCAGTCAAAGGTCACAGTTTACTTAAAGAAAAACGTGATGCTTTAATTAAAGAGTTTTTCGATATTTTAGATAAAGTTCAAGGAGCTCGAGATGAATTGAATGAAGAACTCGCAGAAGCTTATGAAGATTTAACTGCAGCTCAAATCCAAATGGGTGATTTGGCTGTACAAAAAGCAGCTCTTTCTGTTACTGAATCTATGGATGTTGATATTAAATCTAGGAATATTATGGGTGTTTCAGTACCTGTAATTGATATGAAAGCACAAAATAGAACTATCCTAGATCGAGGTTATGGATTCAATGATACATCTATTAGGTTAGATGAAGCAGCTAAAAAATTTGAACATTGTTTGAAATTATCCATTCAACTTGGAGAAATTGAAAAAACAATTTATTTATTAGCAGCCGAAATTGAAGCAACTAAACGTCGGGTTAATGCTCTTGAACATATTATGGTTCCAAGATTACAAGCAACTATCAAATCCATTGATATGAGATTACAAGAAATGGAAAGAGAAAACTTCGTTAGACTTAAAATGATTCGTGCTACAATAGAAAAGAGTCAAGAAAGTGGAATTGAAGATGCTAAGAATTCTCGTCAAGATTATGAAGCTAAAGAATTAGCTGAAGCTGAAAAATTAGCTAAAAAAGAATCTACTATTGGTAAAGTTAAGGAAGCTGTAAAAAGCAAAATTCCTTCTAAAACTAAAAAGGATTCAGAAAAAACAGAAGATTCTACTTCCAAAGTAAAAGCGGAAGTTGAAAAACCTGTTAAAAAATCTTCTAAGAATAGCGATGAAAAATCTGTGGATGAAGAAAAACCAAAGAGAAAATTTAAGATGAAATCATTTAAAATTAGATAATTAAAATTATATTATTTAGTTTTAATATTTTTATTAATTTTTTTCTAAAAATAAAACAGGAGTCTAAAATTTTATTATTTAATATAAAATTTTTTAATGACTCTTTTTATAATTTTTTTTTAATGATTAAAATTATATATTAGTTTTTTTAATATTATATTACTAAAAAATTTTCAAATTTTTATAAGTTCTTAATTTTTGAGAAGTGTGGATTTATGCAAAGAAACCCTATAGATCAATTTATGAAAGATCCAGATCATGTTGCTAAAGTGTTTATAATAATTCAGATTGTTCAAATTGCTACTACCGCAATTTTGGTTATTGGAACAATTCTTTTTATATTATATTTAGCAGGTGTTATTCATTTTTAAATATTTTTAATATTCTCGTTTATTGTACTTTCTATTGCATTACTATTTTTAATTAGTTTTTTTACATTATTTGCTTGGTCTATTATTGTGACTAAAGGTTGGTTTTTTTCTATTATCACATTTGGGTAAGGTATATCAAATACATTATCTTTATTTAAATTTCCTATTTTTATAGTATTTGTTGAATATATTATCTTTTTAAAACTATATCCTTTATATTTGGGTATTTCTATTATTTTTCCTTGGCATGCTTTAATATGAGCATCTAATAAATTTATTTTTAAAAGTTTTTCAATACATTCATATGTGCCTTGTACACGAGGGTTTACTTCAATAATATAAATATCATTTTCTAATATGTTGTTGTTTTTGGTATTTTCAGATAATATCATGTCAACCCCATTAGATCCAATTAATTTTAAATCTTTAATTATTTCTTGGGATATTTGATTCATGTCTTCGTTTAAATTATCTATACCTATTTCATCATTTGGTATTGTGTATTCATTTAAGCTTTGTAAACTTTTAATATTCAATGGTATTATATTTCCATTATAAACAAATGATTTATTTTTTTGATAATCGTTAATTGTTAGTAATCTACTGTTTATTATGGTTTTTGCTTCATGATTGTTACTTAATACTGATGAACTAATATTTATTCCTTTAATATGCTCTTGTAATATTAATTTTTGATTTTCAGTAATTTTTTCTAATTTTTCACTATTTTTTTCATTACTCTTAAATTCATTTAAGCTATTATAATTTAATAATCTGACACCATAACCACCACTTCCTTTACATGGTTTTAGTATATATGACTTGTCTACATTATTTTTTAGAATTTCTTCTACGTCATGTATATCTTTTATCTTAAAAGTTTCAGGAGTTAAAAATTTATTACAAATATACTTATAAAACTTATATTTATCTTCAACTTCACCAACATTTTTATTACCTAAAATTTTTCCACGATACTTTTTAAATTCACCTATAAAATCTGAAAAAGATATACCTGCACACAAAATTATGTAATCTACTTTTTCTAAAAATTCCCTAGATTTATCTAAAAGTTCTAATGGATCATATTTTTCTTCAAAAAAACCACAAGACGCATCTGTTTCCTGATTAAGTAAATGTATTTCATCAAAAGGTTTATTAAAATCATAAGTAGCATAATAACTACTGGAATATACCTCAAAATTTAATTTAAGTGCTGAATTAACAAGAGGTCTAGTATTAACTCCCATAATAAGTAATTTTTTCATAATTATCAAATTCTCCTAAAAAATAAATTTAATTTTATAAAAAATTAGTTAAATTCATAAAGCAATATATAAAAATTTTAAAAACATGTAAAAAAATAGCTTTTTATAGATAATATAGTCCCGAGCGGAGTCGAACCGCCGTCTCCGGGTCCAAAGCCTAGAAGGATTACCACTACCCTACGGGACTAAAAATCAGTTGCAATACACAGATTACAACATATTATTATATTCTTCAATCTCCTATTTAAACTTATCGTATAAATTATTTAAAAAAATTAATTTTTATAAAAAATTTTGATAAAACAAACATTTATCAATCCAACCACAATCCCCACAAATAGTTTTCACACTATCCTCAGAATTAAATATATTATTTATCTCTTCAAATAATTCACTTGTAAGAAATTCTTTTTCAGAATTTTTAATTTTACTTAAAATTATTTCATCCATTAATACAATATCCTCATTAGTCTGGAAATCTTTACAAAAACCATCTTCATTAAGATTAGGGCAAAATTTACAAATATCATCTGCAGAATTACATAAAACAACTAAATTATTATTATTTTTTAAAATTTCTACTATATGATCCATATTTTTAACAAATTCATCACTATAACCATATCCCTGATACCCTTGAATACATAATAAATGATGAGCTCGAAGTTTAATTTTCATAAAAATAAAATTCTCCTTAAATTAACTAAGTTTTCATAATTCTTGATACATTAATAATTGTTCTAATGGGATATTACAAGAATTTTTCTTTTTAGACTTCTTAATCTTATGATTTTCTAGCTGATATTTTTTATCAGACTCTTTAACTTTTTCAAAGAATTCTAAAACATCCATTTTATCAAATACCCTAAAAATATGACAAATTATTATTATAAATAAAAAAAATAAAAAAAGTAAAAAGATATTTAATCTTTAGGTAAAAATACCTTAGATACTAAACCTGCACTTAAAATTTTAACAATATCTCCAATAATAAATGGAGCAAGACCCATAACAATTAATTCAACAGGTCCAAGAACAATTCCTTGTGTGAAATAAGACCAAGCAGCTAATCCTGCAAGTCCAGGAATATATATTATTGCAAAATTTGCAATAGCAACAACAGCAGTCATTCTAGTGAAATTTCTAGATTCAACATATCTTTCAGAAATTAATCCAACAAAATATGCAGCTAATACCATTCCAACAAAGTATCCACAAGTAGATCCTAATAAAGTAGCTATTCCACCAGTTGCACCAGCAAACCATGGAATTATAGTAGCACCTATACCAATATATAATATTTGGCTTAATGCCCCATATTTTTTACCTAAGAATAAACCTGCTATTAAAACTGCAAAGGTTTGTCCAGTGATAGGTACTGGGGTAAAAGGTAAAGGAATAATAAATTGTGCCATAATACCAGTGAAACATGCCATCATAAAAGCCATAATTACTTTTGTAACAGTATTGGATTCTTGAATTTTATTAAATGCGATTTCCCTCTTATTATAATATGAATTAATATTTATATTCATTTTAATACTCCTATTTTAAATATTATTTATAATTTATTTTAAAAATAAGTTTCTTATTTAATGGATATCACTTTATAATCCATTAGTATAAAATTTATAAAAACTTTTATAAAAAATTTTCTAATTTATATACTATTTTTTTTAATGTTTTTTATATTCTTTTAAATCCTTTATTCGTTTTTTGTACTTCCAGTACTTACTTAATTCATTATCATTATGTAATTCTATTAATTTGTTAGCCATAGCATTACGTGCTTTAATTTCAATTTTATCATCAATAGTCGGTAAAGAATCAATATCATATTTATTCTTTAAAGCATTTAATATTAAATAATCAGCAATATGTGGATTTTTTGGCAATAATGGTCCATGTAAATAACTACCTATTACATTTTTAAAAATTATGCCCTCTTTATTATCTTTACCATTATTACCATAACCTAACTTAACTATACCAAAAGGTTCATAATTATGGTAAGTACGACCACCATGATTCTCAAATCCAACAACACTTTTTGGATTTAAATCTAAATTATTTTCAATTAAAATATTCCCAATTAATCTTTCATTGTTAGATTCTGTTTTAATATCTAATAATTCCAAGCAAGGAATATCATTACCTTCAGCATCACAGTAATCATTACCTAACATTTGATAACTACCACAGATAGCTAAAATAACACCATCATTATTAATATAATTATCTATCATACTTCTTTTATCAAATAAATCCTTAGAAACTATGTTTTGTTGATTATCCGAACCTCCTCCAATTAAAATCATATCAATATTATCATCTTTAACGGTTTTTGTTCCTAAAGTTGAAATTACTTGATTAACTTTGATTCCTCTCCATTCACATCTTTTTTCAATACATATTAAGTTACCAATATCTCCATACATATTTAAAATATCAGGATACATGTTTACAATATTTAATTCCATTTTCATAGTAATCTTTAAGTATTTTTATTTAAGTTTAGTTTTCATAAATTTTGTCATGTTTTTCATATAAAATTTTTCTAGCTTCAGGCATACCTGTAAAAGTCCCAACAATATATGATCTATTATTTTCAGACAATAATTGATCAATTCCAGATTTTAAATCAAACTTATCTTTTCCAGGATAAATTCTAATTTTATCTGTGGGAAAATTAGTATATTTTAATCTTAAAGCAGCATCTTCAGCTCGTGTTCCGGCACAATAAAAATTTTTAACTTTTTGAATATTATTTATTTCATCAAAGTTTGCATCCCAAATCCAAGAAACATCTTTTCCATCTGCAGCATAATCGTTTAAAATAAACATTATTGATTTTTCATTTGGATTTGTATGAAAAGCAGAAAAAACTTCACTTAAACCTACAGGATTTTTACTCAAAACAAGAACAACTTCTTTATTTCCTAATTTAATTGTTTCCATACGTCCTAATTTATATTCGAAACTTTGAATTCTACTTTGTATAGTTTCATAATCTAAGCCTAATTCACTAGATAATGCTATGACAGCTAAACAATTATATAAATTATATAATCCCATAACATTTAATCTAAAAGATTTTTGTTCGTTACAATATCCAATTGTGAAATCATAATAACCATCATAAGGAGTTACTGAAATTAATTTATAATCAGAGAAAGGATTACTAGCACCACAGTTATTACAATGATACTGTCCAATGTTTCCATAATTAATAAAATCATATTCTAATCTATTCCCACAGATTGGACAAAATACAGATTCTAATACTTCAACATCTTTTTTAGAATTTTCAGTCTCACCATGACTATAATAAACTTTAGGATTTGGTAAATCATTAAAATATAAACATGAAGGATCATCTGCATTTAATATTAATACTGTTTGAGGATTAGTTATAGAATCATGAACCAGTTTAATAGTATTTTCTACTTCCCCAAATCTGTCTAGTTGATCTCTAAAAAAATTAGTTATTACAATATAATTTGGGTTAATATGTTTTGTAACTTTTGGAACGGTTCCTTCATCTACTTCGAATATGCCACAATCATAATGGTTTTTTTTATTTATTATAAAAGAAGTCACTACACCAGTTACTAAATTTGAACCATTAAGATTTGATGCAATATTTTCATAAAAACCATTTAAAACATGGTTTAATAAGTTGTTAGTGGTAGTTTTGCCATTGGTACCTGTAATTATAATAGTCCTATCACATTTATTTACCATTTTGGAGAGAAGATTAGGTTCTATTTTCATACTTACTTTTCCAGGCAATGCAGTTCCTTTCTTCCCACTAAGTTTTAAAATTTTGTAGGTAAATTTACCTACACTAATAGAAAATTTTGTGTTTAAATCCCCTTTCATTTAATCATCTCCATATTTTTCGAGATTTTATTTATTAAATGTTTCTTCAACACATTAAAATTATTTTATTTAATATTTAAATCTTTTGTTAAAAATATAGGTAAAATATTTTATTTTTCTTTTATATCTAATTTTTTAGAGCCCTATACCTTTTTTAAGATTAATTAGTAGTTTAATTAGTTTTTTATGAATGTTGTTGATGTTTTGCTATATCATAAATTTCTTTTATTGTACCCATATCTACACTAGTATAAATTTGTGTTGTTGACAAACTAGAATGGCCAAGTAATTGTTGTATAACTCTAATGTCTACACCATTTTTTAATAAATGTGTTGCAAAAGAGTGTCTAAGTATATGAGGAGTAACCCTTTTATTTATACTCACTTTTTTAGCATATATTTTTATCATTCTTTGAATATATCTTGGAGTGATTTTATTATTGTCACGATTTAAAAAAAGGTATTCTGAATTGGAATTTCTTACATTTAAGTATTGTTCTATTAATTTCTTAGTATCATCATCAAAAAGTACAATACGATCTTTGTCTCCTTTTCCTCTAACCCGAATAGTTCTTTCTTCAAAATCTATGTCTTTAATAATTAAGTTTACTAATTCAGAAATTCTTAATCCAGAAGAGTAAAGCACTGCTAATATTACTTTATCTCTAAGTTTTGTTTTTTGTTTTAATTGACTATCTGAATTTGGATCCCAAGTAACTGAATTTATAAGGTTTTCTACTTCTGTTTCATTCAATGATTTTGGTAATGATTTTGTTCTTTTAGGAGGTTTAACTTCATTTAAGAATGATATTTTATTAAATTCTAAAAATTTTTTACATACTACTGTTACTAAATATATGTAATTTTGTGTAACATGCTTATCCCTTTTTAAGATTTGTATATACCTTTTAAAACTTCTTAAAAATCTTTTTTCATCATACAAATCCTCTTGTTTATTTAAATATTTCATAAAATTATGTATTATGGATTTATAAGTTTTTATGGTGTTCATGGAATAATTTCTAATTTCTAAATCAATAAAATATTCTTCAAACATATCATTGAAATTAAAAATATTCATAATATTTTCTTTGTTCCCATTTTTATCATATGAAGGTAAATTTATTGGTGATTTTGGGGTTTCTTCCATACAATCACTTCCTGTTTTTAAATTCTTAATCAAAACATTTGACTATTATTAATTTATGTTCGTTATATTTATGTGTAAGTTTATGAAAATTTTCATATTAAAAAAAAACTTAGAATATGTAAAAAAAGCGAATTTAATTTAAAAAAATAAAAAAAGATTAAAAAGATAGTATAAATTTTAATTTACAGTAATAATTCTTAAACTATCAGGTTTTTTAACCATATGACTAGATTTAAAAGCTACTAAATTTTTAATTCCCTTAGATGCTGAAACATCTGCTAATCTTTGGGAAATTACTCCATCAAATATAACAGTATTTGCATCTGGATTGTTTTGTTTGAGTTCATCATAAAGATTTTCAACACTAACTTCTTTGATAATATTTAAGGAATCATCTAAAATTTCACTATTACCAGTACCAGTAAGTTTTCCTAACATATTTTTCATAGAATTGATTTCACTATTATGTTTCTTTTCAATTCTATTGTTACCATTTCGTTTATTAGTACTATTATTATATCTATTATTTTTACGATTGTAACGATTATTATTATTGTTATTGCTGTTATTGTATTGGTTGTTATTGTTATTAGATTTATTATACTTATGATTTTTAGACTTGTTATCTTCAAGTGAAATTGTATTAATTACTTGATCTAAAGGTACTTTGTCACGTAATGCAACCATTACTTCATCTTTTTCAAGATCTTCAACTTCTTTACCTCTTGGAGCTTGTGTAACATAATCAACATCTCCAACTTGAACAAGTTCTTTTAATATAAGTTCTCCTCCACGATCACCATCAACAAATGCAGTTACAGTCCGATGTTTAGTTAATTCTGCAACACCAGCAGGAATATTAACCCCTTCAACAGCTACAGTATTTCTTATACCATATTTTAATAAGTTTAAAACATCACTTCTACCTTCCACTACAATAATAGCATCAGAAGTATGAACACTAGGACCTGCAGGAAGCTTTTCTTCTCCATATTCTGAAATTTCATGAATTCTCATAGATTCTCTAATTTCTTCAATCATTTTCATACTTTCAGGTGAAGATGTTTCCATCATAGTTGTATAAATTTCTTTTGCACGATTTACAACTTGCTGTCTTTTAACAGCTCTAACATCTTCAACTTTGAGAATAGTTATTTCAGCTTCACAAGGACCAACTCGATTAATAGTTTCAAGGGATGCAGCTAATATAGCGGTTTCAATTCTATCTAAACTAGATGGAATTACTATTTCACCTTTAGCTCTACCTCCATTGGAATGAATAATAACTTGGATTCTTCCAATTCTACCTGTTCTTTGAAGTTCTCTTAAATCTAAATCATTACTTAAAAGACCTTCAGTTTGTCCAAAAACCGCACCAACCACATCAGGTTTTTCCACGATTCCATTTGCATTTATTTGTGCATGAATAAGATATTTAGTTGTAGTTAATTCTTCTCCTTTTCCCATCTTAAGCCTCCGTTTTATTAAGCTTAGATACTTTTAGAGATAATTTAAAATCCTGTAATATTATTTTAATTATTAATTTATAATACTCAGAAAAACAATTAATTATTTAATTGTTAAATTATACTTTTGTAATTGTATTTTGATAATAATATTTTATAATAGCTATATATTGAAGCTAAATCTAATTTTTATCAATTAGACAATGATACATCAAATATACTTAAAAAATAGAATTTACTTTTACTTATTGAAGTTGAGAATATTAATAACATGAACTCTTTTTATAGAAAAATCTTCAGTTTTCCATAATTAAAAAGTTTTTATTAAAAAAAATTTTTATAATTTTTAAAAAGTTTACAAACTATAAATAATTTTTATCTATTTTTAAATCAATTAGTAAGCTTATTTTTATATTTTTTTCTAAATTTTTATTATTTTTAATTAAAATTTTTATATACCTAAATTTTTAAAAAAATTCTAAAATAACCTTAATCCTTATCTAATAATTGATTTTCCTTTTTAATTCTTGTTAAATCCCTTAATTAATTCTCCTGTCTTTTGTTTAACTTCATTAATTAATTTTTGTAATATTTAGTAAATTGTAAATTTATAAACTCAATTTTTGAGTATAATATGATTATTAGTATCTAACTAAATTTTTGTATAAACAGGTATATAAAATATTTTATTATCTTTCATGTTTTAACATTATAAATTTAATTTTCCAATTTTCTTATTAGTTAATTTAAAAATAATTATATACTTTTAAAATAAAAAATTAATCGTTAATAATTAATAAAAATTCTATATTTTATTACTAATTAAACGATTAATTTTTTCATATAAAAAAATTTGAGGCGTAAATTGATGTCAAAAGGAAAATTATCAGCAAAAACTTTTTTAAATAACATAAATAATAACAAATTCGATGATTTATCTGATTTAAAAGATTTTAGTACCATAAGTTTAGATGATCCTCGATTAATTAATAAAACTTTTAATATTGAAGATTTAACTTTAAATGAATCTAAAAATAATATTGAACAATATCAAGAGTTAAAAATTATTTTAGAAACCGCTTCTGCATGTCAAATATCCGATGCAGTTAATGCAGTTACAGGGGAATCTGGAGTAATAAAAGGATTGAAATCTATTAATAATCAAAGAGCTTACGGTAGGGCAGTAACATCTAAAGCATCTTCAAAAGATTGGGGGGCTTCACTTTTAGCAATAGATGCTGCAAAAGAAGGAGATTTTCTATTATTATACACTACTGGAGAACCCGCAGCAGTTTGGGGGGAATTAGCTTCAACTTGTGCTAAAGAAAAAGGAATAGTTGGAACTGCTGTTTATGGTGCAACAAGAGATATTGATGTACTGTTACATTTAGATTATCCTGTTTTTGCATTAGAAACACTACCTAATGCAGGTAAACCTTCTGGTATTGGGGAATTAAATGTTAACTTACAAATAGAAAATTATTTAATAAGTCCCGGCGACTTTATCTATGCTGATGAAAGTGGAGTAGTTATTGTTCAAAAATCTATATTTTCTAAAGTTATATTAGAAACTTTAAAAATCAAAATTAATGAATCAAAAATTATTAACCAATTAAAAGCTGGAAAATCTTTATCTACTGTAGTAGGGCTTAGATAAACAAAAATTTTTTATTTTAATCTATCATTTATTTCACTATTTAAAACACATTTATAATTATTAAAAGAGGTTTTGTTTTTGACTTCATCTGAAAAAAGTAGTGCCCAAACAATATATTCATTTATTTTAGATAATAAATATGCTATTATTGTAAGTTTTATCATTGTTCTTGCAATGTTATTTGTAATGATAGCTCTCTCTGGACTAGATTCTATAATAGCTAATTTGAGCCGTACAAATCTCTTTCTTTTTGGTTTAACATTTATAGTTCAAATTATTGTAATTTTATTATGGGCTTATAGGTGGAAAATTATTTTATATCATATGCATGACTCACCTGGGTTTAAAAATGTAGTTGGCATATTACTTACTAGTATTTTTGGGAATAATATAACTCCTGGCGCTATTGGTGGGGAACCATTAAGAGCATATATACTTAAAGAATATAATGGAACTCCATTTGAAGTTGGTTTTGCTTCAACTATGGCTGATAGAGTTTTTGAAATGTTTCCTTTTGTAGTAATTAGTTTACTTGCAATCATTAGTATAATAACATGGAATTTAGGTATAGTATCTAAACTTTTCTTATTATTCTTAATTGTTGCAGTATTCTCTTTATTTTTGATTGTTATTTACACAGGTTTTAATAAAGAATGGTCTATGAATTTGGCTGAGAAAACCATAAATTTTTTCTTACCTTTTATAAATAAATTTACTAGAAAAACTTATAATCAAAGTCATTTAGTTGAAACTGCAAATGGTTATATTAACAATTTTAATACTAGCTTTCGTATGATGATTGAAGATAAACATTTATTTGTAAAAGGTATTTTTTTAGCTTTAGTTTGCTGGTTTTTAGATTTATCCAATTCTTATTTAGCATTTATGGCTATAGGTATACATCCGCCTATTGCACCTTTTATTACAGTTTATACTATTGCTATACTTTTATCATTTTTACCTACTTTACCAGGATCTTTAGGGATTACAGAAATTGTAATGATAGCATTATTTGTTCCTGTAGGCATTTTTGCAGATCAAGTATTAGCTGCTTCTGCTCTTGAAAGATTAGCTTCTTATGTTTTCCCTACTGTTTTAGGTATTTTAGCTAGTTTATATTATGTTAAAATTTTTTCTAAAAAACATTTAGAAAAGAAAAATGAAAAGCTAATTAATTGATTAAAAATATTTTTAATCATTATTTCTTATTTTTTTCTAATATTTTTATTAATTAAAATGTTTTTATCAAGCTATTTAATAATTTATTAAAATATATTAGATTTTTTGTTTATATTTATGTGTTTATTTAATCAAATTTAATTATTATAGTAAATTTAGGTTACTTTTATACAAAGTAATTTATTACTATTGTTTCAAACGAATTAAGAGAATTTTTTCTATTTAAACTAAATAGTAATATTTTTAAATGGGTTTTAAATTTATATTTAATATTATCGTAAAGTTTATATATGATGAATGTAGAATTTTATATATACATACTCATCTATTTTAATTGATTTTTATGAAAGTTTTAGGGAATATTTCACATATAGCAAAATCTGGTAAACTCATAGCAACCACCACTCAAACACCTCCTTCAGGAGCTTATGTTTTAACAGAAAACAAAAAAAAGATTGGTAGGGTAAATGATGTATTTGGTCCAGTAAAAAATCCTTATGTTTCTATTAATTTATTCCGTTCAACAAATAAAGAAGAATTAGAAAATATGATTGGTGAAAAACTGTATGTATCACCTAATAAAAATAAACGGGGGAAAAAAGCACGAAAAAAGAAATGGAAGAGATGGAACAAAAATACAACAAAAAAGGCAAAAAGCCAGTAAACGTCTCTGAAAAAGAAAGAATGATACATGATGTATCAGTCACTGAAAAACAAACAAGATGCCCTGAATGTGGATCAGAAGATTTAATTGGTGATTATGAGCGTGCAGAAGTCGTTTGTGCTAACTGCGGTTTAGTTATTGATGAAAATTTAGTAGATATGGGTCCAGAATGGAGAGCATTCGACCATGAACAAAGAGATAAACGTACCCGGGTAGGAGCTCCAATTACTTACACCATCCACGATAAAGGTTTAAGTACAATGATTGATTGGAGAAACAAAGATATTTATGGAAGAGATATCCCCGCTAGAAATAGAGCTCAATGGTATAGACTTAGAAAATGGCAAAGAAAAATAAGAATATCCGGAGCAACAGAACGTAATTTAGCATTTGCATTAAGTGAACTAGACAGAGATTCATCAAGATTAGGACTTCCACGGAGTGTAAGAGAAGCTGCATCTGTAGTATACAGAAGTGCGGTAGAAAATAAACTTATTAGGGGAAGAAGTATTGAAGGAGTTGTAGCAGCTTCATTATATGCTGCTTGTAGAAGATGTAAAGTTCCTCGTACTTTAGATGAAATTGCAGAAGTTTCTAGAGTAAGTAAAAAAGAAGTTGGAAGAACATATAGATTCTTAACAAGAGAATTAAATATTAAATTACCTCCAACATCACCAGTCGATTATGTACCTAGATTTGCAAGTGAACTAGGATTATCAGGTGAAGTACAATCAAGATCTATTGAAATAATAGAAAAAGCAATGGAAAAAGGATTAACATCAGGTAGAGGTCCAACAGGTGTTGCAGCAGCAGCTTTATACATAGCTTCTGTACTACTTGGGGAAAGAAAAACACAAAGAGATGTAGCAGACATTGCAGGAGTTACTGAAGTAACAATAAGAAATCGTTATAAAGAACTCACAGAACAATTAGACATGGGAGTAACATTATAAACATTTAAAAATTTTACTTCCCATAAACTTTTTTTTAAATTACTAATATATATTTAATAATCTTTACTAAATTTTTGAATATCACGTTCTACTTCATTTAAGATAGCAGAATTATCCGTATTTTTAACTTTATCTAAATTTTCACGATATTTAGGAATATTTTTTATAAACTTACGAATTAACTTATTATTTAACTTATTATGGAATTCCCCATAACCTAATTTTTTAACATAAAAACCATTAAGGATTTGTTCAAAATTACCATTAGCAGGAATACTATAAACAGGTTTCTTAAGATAAATAGCTTCTGAAATCATTGTGAAACCACCATTAGTTAAAATAGCTTTAGCAGTACGCATATCTTCATAAATAGCATCTTCATTAAATGAACGATAAGTTAAATTTCCATCAACCAAATCTTTATTAAAACCATAAACAATAAAATTCTCTTTAACCTTCTTTAAATTTTCCATTAACTCAATGTTAGAATCACTAGTTTGATAAACAACAATATGATCCCCATTTTCAGGTTTTAATTTCATAATATCCTCACGAATAACTGGAGGATAAATTGCAGTAATTTCAGGGTGTCTAAGTGGAGGGAAAAAGAAACTAGTTAAAATATGTTTTTCAGGACGTATAATATAAGCTTTAACTACAGCTTTAGCAACTAACATATCCATTTCATGATTTTTTGGGTAATCATAATCAGTTTGGGTAATCATATGAATATTATCTAAACTAATCATAGGAACATTAATTAATTTACTTAACATACTAGCATAATTCTCAAAATCAGAAATAATCAAATTAGGTTTAACAATTTGAGATTCTTTATATAAAACATCATAACCCTCTTTTAAATTAGTTGGATTAGCTTTAACAGCTTTTAAAAAAGTAGCCTTATTTTTAACAGCATTATTCTCATAAACAGTGTTAAATCCACCAATTTCAAAAACATTATCAAATTTATTGTTTAAATATTTGTAAGCCCTATCACTTGAAAAAATATATACATCATGATGTTTTATTAATTCCTCAATAATAACACTGCTTCTAATCGCATGCCCCATACCTTCTCCACAAACTGAGTAAAAAATTCTTTTTCTTTTATTATTTTTTAAATTTTTACTCCCTTTTTTAATTGGTGGGGATGAATAATCATGTTTAGGAGTATTATGTTTAAGTTTAGAAATACTTCTAAATTTCTTATCCTCACTTAAATTACTAGGAAGGTGTTTTTGTTTAAGATTATGTTTCTGATGAAAAGTGCCTTTACCAATATTCATTTTAGATTTTTCAGCAATTTGATCTAAATCATTTTTTTCTAATGCTGTTATAGGATCATGTCCAAATTTATAATTTAATTCTTCAGCACTAGTACGTTTACCTCTAAAATCATTGATAGTACTTTTACCATAAGTCTTCAATAAACTATATAATCCTTCTTCTTCTAATCTTCGGGTGGATACACAAATCTTAGGTTTTCTTAAAACTTTAAACTCTTCCAATTTAGATAATCTTTCAATATAATCAGTATCTTCACCAAATGTTAATCTTTCATCAAAACCTCCAGCAATTTCATGTAAATACCTTTTAGATACTATTCCATAACATCCTGCACCATGAGGTTTAATATTTTCCGCAGCTATCATGAACCAGTTAGCCATATCATGTAAAAATTTATCTTTATGTTTTTCAGACATTGGAGTCATTTGTGTAATACCAATACCTAACAATTCTCCCTCAAATTCCGCTACTAAATCTTCTAAATAATTAGGAGTTAATCTTAAATCAGAATCTAAAAATAATAATATTTCCCCTTTAGCAATTTTAGCACCATTATTACGTCCAACTGCAGGTAATCCTCCTTGAACAATTTTACAATTATAATCTTCAGCAATTTTGACTGTATCGTCATTAGAATCATTGTCTGCAACAATAATTTCATAACTATCAAAATTTTGAGATTTAATACTTTTTAATAATCTTGGAAGATATTTTTCCTCGTTATATGTTGGTATAATAATACTTAACTTCATTTTCATCATCTAAAAAATAAATTTATAAAATACAAATTTTCTCATAATCTTATTATAAATAAGAATAAATATTCCAACTTTCACTAAACCAATCACATTTACCCTGCAGTGATCTAGCTAAACTATTCTCTAATTCCATTTCATTATAATTTGAATTAAACTGTGCATGTATACTATTATCTGTTTCTGTAATATTTAATGTATTATATTGACTTAAATCACAATTATCTGATGGATTCATAATAGTAACATCATAATATTCAGGATTTGAACCAATAAATGCTACTGAAAACCTTAATAATATGATAAATATTAAAATTAAATGAGGAAGAAGAACCCTAAATATTTTTTTATATTCACTCCATTTCTTTGGAATATCAATACTATCTTTCTCATCTTCTACCCATTTTTTAATTCCAAATATTCTCCCAATCCAATAAGTAAAGCTAGAATAATCATAATAAATTACTAAAAATCCATATAATCCTCCAACACAAGGGGTTGAAAAAAAACCTCCATCCATAACTCCAATTAATCCAAGAGTCATAGTAAATGATAAAAATAATCTACTGAACTTAGATTTATTTTGAACACTTTTTAACATTATTAAGAAAAGGACTGGTATCAAAACAAACAAATACTTAGTATACCAAGGAACATACTGAGATAATGAATTTCCAATATGTATTCCCTCTGGAATACTAACTAATACTGCATTAATTAAAGTTCCTAATACTGATTTATAAACATGAGAATGAAGTATACTAGTACTAGTCATACTTGGATCCATTGAAG
This sequence comes from Methanobrevibacter sp. UBA417, assembly GCF_002508845.1. Taxonomy (NCBI): domain Archaea; kingdom Methanobacteriati; phylum Methanobacteriota; class Methanobacteria; order Methanobacteriales; family Methanobacteriaceae; genus Methanobrevibacter; species Methanobrevibacter sp. UBA417. Next base: position 116,285 of record NZ_DAZC01000027.1, on the reverse strand, counting down.
TGAATATAGTGAAAACTCCAATACCAAAATTATATCTTATTATTACTTCAGTAACTAGCCCCCATAAAGCTAAACTTAATAATAATAAAAAACCTATTTTTAAATAAAAATCATGATCTTTTTTTAAAAAACTTGGCCAAGGTATTTTTCTTATAATATTCCAATTTTCCATTTCACTAAAAATTAAGAATATTCCAAAAATAGCAAAAAATAAAATATCTTTACCTTTAGAAGAACCCATTAATACTAAATGTAAAAAGGGACGTATAATTAAATCCACACTATTTGAAAAAAATAGGATTATGGATAATATGATGAAAACAAAACCCAATTTTTGATATTTATTTAATTTAAACATTTTTTACCAGAATCCTTAAAAAAGGTATTAATTTTGGAAATTTAATTCATATAATTTTTTTAAAGAATAAAATTTAAGTTATTTAAAGTATTAACTTTAAGTAATATAATCATTTTTATTTTATTTAAAAAATAATTTAAAAATTAGTATGGAGGAGAATAAATATTTTCACATTATTTTATTTTATTGGTTTAATTTTCATTGGGATTATAGCAGGTATAGCATCTGGTTTATTAGGTGTAGGTGGAGGATTTATAATGGTTCCTCTACAATTTTTCCTTTTAACATCTTTAGGTGTAGATTCTAGTCTAGCTTTAATGGTATCTTTTGGTACAAGTTTAGCAATAATTATACCCACTTCTATTAGTGGAGCATATAAACACAATAAAGAATTAAAAAATATTTTAAAACCAGGAATTATTTTAGGTATATTTGGTATATTTGGAGGATTTTTAGGAGGTTTTCTAGCATCATATGCTCCTACAAGAATATTACAAATATTTTTTGGAATAGTTTTAATAATTATTGCAATTAACATGTTTTTAAACAAAAAAACTGGAAAAACTAAACCTAAAATTAAATTCAATATATTATCTGCAGCACTAATTGGTGTAAGTGTAGGTGTGCTTTCTGGTTTACTTGGAATTGGTGGAGGGGTATTTATTGTAACAATTCTGTCTGTAATTTTAGGATTTTCAATGATAGAATCAATAGGTATTTCTAGTGTATTTATTTCATTAGCTGCCATTGGTGGGGTAAGTTCATATATAATTACAGGATTAGGAGTAAATACTTTACCTTATTCCTTAGGTTATGTTAGTTTAGTAAACTTTTTTGTAATCATTTTGTTTTCAATTCCATGTGCATATATTGGTGCAAATTTGTCCCATAAATTACCTGAAAGAAGGTTACAAGAAATATTTGCAATATTACTAATTATTCTTGCAATTAAAATGATAATTTAAGACCAAGTTATGCTTTTTTCAATAACTACTCCAGTACCATGAGCAGTAACATTACAAATTGTTCCATTACCATCTAAGATATCATACTCTAATGTTAAATCTAAAATCCCATTACACCCATCATTTTTTGCTTCTTTACATAAATTCGCTATGGCTTGATCTTTAATTTTTCGTAAATCTTTCAATAATAACTCTTCTTCTTTATCAAAACCCATAGGACGTTTAGCTTTATAAATAATTTTACCTTCATAAATTCCATTATACTTTATCACTTCTTGATTCCATAAATGGGTAGTACTTAAAAGTAATATTCCTAAATCATTAATGTCAATTTGTAAATTTTCATCAAAATTGTTTATATTTTTATCAGGTTTTATAATTGGAAGTTCTTCTCCAGTTATTTTTGATTTGATTTTTATATAAATTTTATATAAAAAACCTGTTATCTTTTTAAATATCCCTGAAATATAAGATATCATAGCTAAAATTATAATTATTATAAAATAATTAATTAAAGTAGGAATTGCAGCTTGTAATATTACAATCACACTTCCAATTGTTATAAAATTAAATCCTAAAGTAGGGTTAGCGATAATAAATCCATAAACTACCGTTACAGCAAATAATATAAATGCACTAACAGCTCCAGTGGTTTCTTTCATATATTTTTGTGCAAAATAAGTTTCCACATAACCTGCTACTAATGGTGAGAAAACTAATCCTAAATTCCAACCAAAAATATCTAAATGAATCATTAAACAGAATTCATACGTTAATAATCCAGCTATAGTTCCAAGTGTTATACAGAATGTTGCCTCTCCAAAATTATCCAATCTTTTTTGCAAATCTGTATTTAATTTCATTTTATAATCCCAATTTAAAAAAAGTTATTTGTATGATATTGCTGTACCGTAAGCAGTAACTAAAATTGTATTTCCCATAGTTCCTCCAAGATTATTATAAGATATTTTAAGCCCAATTATAGCATTAGCTCCTTTTTCAGCAGCTTTTTCTTTCATACTACTTAATGCTATTTCTCTAGCTTTTTGAATTTCTTCTTCATATTTGGAGGTTCTTCCACCTACTACATCACGAACTCCGGAAAATAAGTCTTTATAAACATTAGATCCTATTAAAGATTCACCAGTAACTAAACCATGATATCTTAAAATCTTTTTATTCTCTAATGTGTTTGTTGATGATAAAATCATTTTTTATTCTCACCTAATAATGAATTATTTTTTAGTTTTTAAATAAAAAAGTTTAATAATTAAAACCATTTTAAAACAAAAAAAAGATTTTTTTATCTTAAAAAGGTCATGTATGCCCATATTCCAACAAAGACAAGTATTAATACAAAAATTAAAACTCTAGATTTTCTTCCTTGTTCTTGTCTCATTTTAATAACTTTATCACAATCTGGGGAGCATGTTTTTTCATTCATTGGTATTGGGGTTCCGCATACTGGACAATGTTTATGTGGTTCTACTGCCATTTTATCTTTTCTCCTTTTTTTTAATATAATTATTCTGAAATTACTTTTGTTCCAATTTTTTCGCCATTAATGGCTTTTATCAAGTTTTTAGGATCATCACCATTACAGATTACAGTTTCTAGTGAGGAACGTTTAATCATTTGTATTGCTGTCATGTCAAAAAATTCATAAGTTCCAGCTTTCACATCTTTTCCTTTAATAAATTCCATCATATCACTTGCAGTAATTTCATTAATTAATTCTGCATCACTAAATTTGTTAGGATCTTTATTATACATTCCATCTACAGAAGTTAAGTTTACTAAAAGGTCTGCTTTAACATATTCTGCTAAAATAGCTGCAACTGCATCAGTACTATGAGCAGGTTCTGTTCCACCCATAACTACTATTTTTCCACTTGAGGAATATTCTAAAGCTTCTTGGAAGTTGTGTGGGACTTTTTGATATGCTTTATTTTCTAGTGCAGAAAGTAAAAGTTTTGCATTGATTCTTGTTACTTCTATACCTATATCATCACATTTAGCTTCTCCACACTCTAAATCTCTAACAACTTTTATATATTCTCTTGCAGGTTTACCTCCACCTACAACAATAAATAATTCATGTTCTTCACTTAGTGATTTTAATATTTCAGCATATTCTTTAAATTTTTTTGAATCAAATTCTTGTATTAAAATTGATCCTCCAATTGCCGCTACTATTCTCATTTAAATCAAGTCACCCGTAATTTTTTAATAAATTATATTTAAATATAAAATTTTTTTTATCTAAATAATTTAATAATCTATTATATTTATTTAAATCATGATATTTAAATATTAAAATAAAGTATTGAAATTTTTATTAAATTATATATCTAAGTAAGTACAAATAGTATTAATATTATATGATTTTAAATAATATATTCAAAAAAATATTTTTTTAACATTTTAATTAAAAATTAATCATTTTAATCATTTTAAATATGGAGTGAAATAATTGTCAGACGTATCTTCAAAAGAATTATATGAATTTAAAAGAACTTTACGAGAGTTAGGTGAAAAAAAAGGAAGAGGTACTGAATTAGTATCTGTTTATATCCCTCGTGATAAACAATTAAGTGATGTAGGAAAACAAATGAGAGATGAACTTGGACAAAGTTCTAATATTAAAAGTAAAACTACTAGAAAAAATGTTCAATCTGCGATTGAAGTAATAATGCAAAGAATAAGATTATTTAAACATCCTCCTGAAAAAGGTTTAGTACTATTTACTGGAATGATTCCAAAAGGTGGACCTGGTACAGAAAAAATGGAAACCTTTGTTTTTGAACCACCTGAACCGATACAAACATATTGGTACATTTGTGATAATGTTTTCTATTTAGAACCTTTAGAAGAAATGATTGAAACAAAAGAGGTTTATGGTATCGTAGTTTTAGATAGAAAAGAATCTACTATTGCTACTTTAAAAGGTAAAAAAATTGAAATTTTAAAACATTTAACTAGTGGTGTTCCAGGTAAACATAAAGCAGGAGGTCAATCACAAAGAAGATTTGATCGTGTAATTGATTTAGCTGCACATGAATTTAAAAAAAGAATTGGGGATCATGTAAATCAAGCTTTTTTAGATATTGAAGATTTAAAGGGTGTTATTTTAGGTGGACCAGGTAATACTAAGGAAGAATTTTTAAAAGGTGAATATCTTCATTATGAAATTAAACAAAAAGTAATAGCAACTATTGATACTTCTTATACTGGAGAATTTGGAATTCGTGAAATCATTGATAAATCCATGGGAATTTTAGATGAAATGGATGTAATGAAGGAAAAACACATTGTTCAAGGATTCTTAAAAGAATTAATTAATGAAAAAGGTTTAGCTTCTTATGGGGAAGATGAAGTTAGAAGAAATTTACGAATTGGAGCGGTAGATACTCTTTTATTATCTGAAGATTTACGTTCTGAAAGAAAAACTTACCAATGTCCTGTTTGTGAATTTCAAATAAGTAAAACCATAAAAAATGGTGAAGCTGATGAAGAATTAGTTTGTAAAGAATGTAATGAGAAAATGAAAATCATTAAATCTGAAGATATTATAGATGAACTAGTTTTACTTGCAGATGAAACAGCCTCAAATGTAGAAATAATATCTACTGAAACTGAAGAAGGAATGCAATTATTTAGAGCTTTTGGTGGTATAGCCGCTATTTTAAGATATCATATATAAAATTGAAAATATTTTTATAGTTTGAAATTAAATTAATAAACAGTGGAGCAACAAATATGAAATTGGTTGAAGAGGAAATTATTAAAGGAAGATTTTCAGTTCTTGTGAATAATAAAGTTATTGATGTGGATAGTACAAAATTAGGATCAACTCGTAAAGAAATATTAAGTTCTATGAAAGAAATTGTTGATGAATATGATGAATTTTTCATTCCTGGAACTATAATGTTAAGTGATAAAGCTACTTTTCATTTAAGAATGCAAGAATCTTGTGAATAATTTTTTATTATAAAATTTAATATTCCACTTTCAATATTTTTTTAATTTTTATTTTTTTATCATATTTTACTATTTTTTGAAAATGAGTTTTTTCCAATATTTTTTTTATTTTTCTAAGAATTTTTTTATTTTTTTATTTTTTAATGAGTATTTTATCCATTGATTTTTTTATTTTTCTAAAAATTTGTCAATTTGTATAAAATAGAATAGTATAAAAGTTATGAAACTATACATAATATTAAATAATTAAATTATACTGAATATTTTTTAATTATTAATTTTAATAACATAAATTCAAATGGAGGATATTATGTCATACGTTGATGAGGTAATTAGCCGTACAATAAAAGAAAATCCTAGTGAAGTGGAATTCCACCAAACTTTAAATGAAGTATTAAAATCAATTGAAGTAGTGGTAGATGAAAATGAAGATGCATACAGAAGAAATGCTGTATTAGAAAGATTAGTAAACCCTGAAAGACAAATAAAATTTAGAGTCCCTTGGGTAGATGATGAAGGTCAAGTACAAGTAAATACTGGATATCGTGTACAATTTAACAGTGCATTAGGACCTTATAAAGGAGGACTTCGTTTCCACCCTTCAGTAAACATAGGAATTATTAAATTTTTAGGATTTGAACAAATATTTAAAAATGCATTAACTCGCCTCCCAATAGGTGGAGGTAAAGGAGGATCTGACTTTGATCCTAAAGGAAAATCCGACAGAGAAGTTATGGCATTTTGTCAAAGTTTCATGACAGAAGTATACCGTCATATCGGAGATACTCAAGATGTACCTGCAGGAGATATTGGAGTAGGTGCAAGAGAAATAGGTTTCTTATTCGGTGAATACAAAAGAATCACAAAAAGATTTGAAGGAGTATTAACTGGAAAAGGATTATCATTCGGAGGTTCTTTAGCTAGAACAGAAGCTACAGGATATGGATTATTATATTTAACTAATGAAATGTTAAAAGCAAATGGTCAAAGTTTAGATGGTAAAACATTATCCGTATCAGGATCAGGTAATGTAGCAACATTTGCAATACAAAAAGCACAAGAATTAGGAGCTAATGTCGTATCTGCTTCAGATTCATCTGGATGGATTTATGATCCGGAAGGAATTGATCTTAAATTATTAAGAGAAATTAAAGAAATTAGACGTGGAAGAGTTAAAGAATATGCAGAAGAAAGAAAATCTGCTGAATACCACGAAGGTACAGGAGTATGGAGTATTAAAGCAGATGTAGCTTTACCATGTGCTACTCAAAATGAATTAAATCTTGATGATGCAAAAGCTTTAGTTGATAATGGTGTTTTCGCTGTAGCTGAAGGTGCAAACATGCCTACTACTTTAGATGCTACAAATTATTTACTAGATAATAACATATTATTCGCACCAGCAAAAGCTGCAAATGCAGGTGGAGTAGCTGTATCCGCACTTGAAATGAGTCAAAATGCTGAAAAATTACATTGGAGTTTTGAAGAAGTAGACAACTTACTTAAAAGAACAATGGTTAATATATTCTCAGACTTAGATTCTACATCAAAACAATATGATGCTGAAGGAAACTATGTATTAGGTGCAAATATTACAGGTTTCAAACGTGTTGTTGATGCAATGAATGCACAAGGAATCGTATAGAACCGTGCAACTTTTATATTTGATTGGATAAAAAGTAGTTCATGGAAGATTATAATGTTTATAATTCAGAATATTTTATCCAATTTATAGATGAACGAAATTTGTCAGAAGCTAGTAAAAAAAAATATTATTTTATTTTAAATAATTATACTAGCTATATGAACAAAACCCTTGAAACTTTAATTTCTGAAGCCGATGAAGAAGAAGAACAAAATATTCGACTCAATAAACGTAAAATTCGAACATATCTTATCGGTTTCAGAAAATATTGTATTAATAGGGAATTAGCAAAATCAACCATTGATACTAATTTTAATTGTGTTAAAACTTTTTATAAACAATTTGGTATAAGTATTCCTGATATACCTACTGTTTCAATACATAATGATAAAGATAATCTTGATTTTAAAGACCTCCCAGACATGCACGCTATTAGGACAGCTATTGAGGCAACTAAATCATCAAAACATAAGGCTCTTTTTTTATTTGCAGCATGTAGTGGCTCTGCTAGAACAGAATTAGCTAACTTTACTTTTGGACAATTTTTAGATGGATTGTCTTATTATTCTAATGGATTAAAAACACCTCAAGATATAATCGATGAATTTGATGGTAAATGTGAAGAATTAGAATTAATTCCTGTTTTTAAAATGGAAAGACAGAAAACTAATTATTCTTATTATACAGTTATCACTCCAGAATGTACTCAATTTATGATTAATTATTTAAAAACTGCTTTAAATTTAAAACCTGAAGATAGATTTTTTAATTTAACTCCATGGGGAATTAGTAGTGCCTTTAAAAGTATTAATAATAAATTTAATTGGGGAAGAAGAGGTAAATATGGATTTTTTTCTCCTCATAGGGTTCGAAAATTTAATGCCAGTGTTATTGAAGATACTGAATTTGGTAACTATATTCAAGGTAGAAAGCCGAATCAAATAAAAGAAATATATTTTAAGAAAAATAAGGAAACTGTTCGCGAGGGTTATAAAAAACACATGGCTAAGTTTGTCATATATTCTAATTATGATGTTCTAATTAACAGCGAGCAGGTGAATGAGTTAAAATCTGAATTACAAAAAAAAGATGATGAAATTACTCAATTACAAGAGCAATTAAAAACAGGATTTGAAGAACAAGACAAAAAAATTAAAGAAGTTGAATCTAAAATATCTAATGAAAATTTCGATAAACAAGAAATTTATAGTAATATTTTGTCATATTGTTTTTTACATGATTGTTCAGATGATACTTGGTTTATCAATAATCTCTATGATATTTGTATTAAAGAAAACAATAAGAGCAAATATTCTAAAGAGATAATTCCAGATATTGCAGCAAGAGTGAGAAATTATCAAAAACTTAACCCTGAAGCTAAAATAAACTATGATAAACAAATGGAAAAAAACATTAATAAATCTAAACAAGATATAGAAATTAAAAAACGAAATTTAGAATTAATGAAAGAAATTATTTTGGAATCAGATATTGATATATCAGATGTGACAATTGACCAAATAGAAATTTTATTATCAAATAGCTCTAAAAAAAATGGAATAATGGATAAAAAATCTATTAAAGAAATTATATCTGAAGTAATATTAAATGATGTATATGTGGATTATGAAGATATTATATAAAAATAATAAACATTTATTCTAAATTTTTTGTAATTATATTCTTCTCACATAACCATGCTAAAACAATATTTCGAATAATTTCAGAATCACTATTACCTAATGTTCCTTTGAATTTTCTAATAATATCTAACTGCTCTCCAGTTAATGATATATTTACTCTTTTATTTTCAGACATTTTATCATCTTTAATTTAATTCAATTTTGTTTATATTATCGCCAAGATATGTAGCTGTAACCCAACCATTTTCCATTTTAAAGACAATGAGGTAATCATCTTGTATTTCTATGGTAGATATATTACACAAGACACATTCTTCATTAATTTGAATGTCTGCTTCTCCAATATAATAAATGTTTTCGCCGGTTTTTTCTGCTTCAATTTTTCTTAACCATTCTTTAATTATATTCATTCATATCACCTGTTACACTTATGTTACATATATGTAACATATAGTATATAAATATTATGTTTAAAAATTATTTAAATTACACTCATTTATTTTATAAAGGATCTATAAAGTAATCTGTATCTATTTTTTTTAATTTTAATTCTTGGGTAGTTGAAACACCTACATCATATTGTATCATTAAGTTTGTTAATTTTTTACCATCAATTAGCACTATGTTGTAGGTACTGTTTTTTGCGAATTCTTTTGCACCTGTTGTGAAATCTGAAGTAGTTATGAATACTCCTTTGGTCGCTTTTTTTTCATCTAAAGCACCAGAAAAGCTATGTATTTCAGGTCGAGAAATCTTATTTTGATGTCGTTTTGCTTGGATATAAATTTTATTTAAACCTAATTTATCTTCATTAATTATGCCATCTATACCTTTATCGTTAGAATGTGGAGTGAGTGAACTAGAATTTTCATCTAAACCTCCATAGCCTATATTATTTAATAGATTCATTACTAATCTTTCAAAAAATTCAGGGGAATTATTTAATATTTGTTCATGTAATTCATCAGCTAACTCTTGATTAATTACTTCTATTTGTTGATTAATAATATCTTCTGGAGTATTATCTTCAATTGAATTTTTTTCAATTAACTCCTCTTTAACTTTAATATCTTTTTTTGAAGATTTATTTTTTCCTTGGCTAAATTCTTTAAATGAATCATATTGCATTAAAAATTTATTATCAATAAGGTCTAAATTTAATTTTAATACTCTTAAACCTTCAGTAGTTATTTTAACACACCCTATACCTGAACGATATAATAAACCTGCTCTTTTTAGATGTAATCTCGCCCAATCTGTTCTATCAACAACTTTGGGCCTATTACTTTTTATCATTTCTTTTTTATCTTCTTCTGTTAAATTTAAATATTTTATTACATATTCTACACTGTCTGCAAGTTTTTTTTCTTTCCCATCTTTACAACCTTCAAGAACAGGTAAGTAGAAGTATTTAAACATTGGAATTGTCATTTATTTTACTCCTTTAAATTAATTAGTGATAATATTCTTCTCACATAACCATGCAAGAGTAATATTTCTTATAATTTCAGAATCAGTATTTCCTAATGTTCCTTTAAATTTTCTAATAATTTCTAGTTGTTCATTAGATAGTGAAACATTAACTCTTTTATTTTCTGACATATTATCATCTTAATTTAATTCTATTTTATTTATAGCACTTTCAAGAAAAGTAGAAGTTGTCCAACCATTGTCCATTTTAAAAACAATTAAATATTCATCTTCTATTATTAGTTCAGAAATATTGCATAAAACACATTCATTATTAATTTGGATATCAGATTCACCTATATAAAATGTATTCTAGTTTGTTTCTTCAGCTTCAATTTTTGTTAACCATTCTTTGATAATACTCATTTTTAAAACTCCTTTAAAAATATTACAATTATGTTACATATATGTAACATATTACATATAAATATTTCCTTATATTTAGCATATAAAAAATATGTTATTTTCCAATTCTTAGGGTAAGATTAATAATTAATAAAATATATAATAATAAAAAAATAGAAATATTTTTTAATATATGTTATTTTTATTTAAAAATTATAATTAATTGGAGAAATGAATATGGATTCAAAACCAAATGTTATTGATTTATTTTGTGGGATAGGAGGATTTAGTAAAGGTTTTGAAATGGCTGGATTTAATATTGTTTGTGGTATTGATTTTTGGGACATTGCAATAGAAACTTTTGAAAGTAATCATAAAAACACTAATGGAACTTTAGCTGATTTAACTGAATTAGATGATAAATTTTTTGAAAAATATACTGGTAAAATTGATATTATTATTGCAGGACCTCCTTGTCAAGGATTTTCAATGTGTGGACAAAGAAAGATTGGAGATAAAAGAAATGAACTATTTAATGAGGTTATTAGGGCAGTTCGAATAATTAATCCTAAAATTGTAATTATTGAAAATGTAGTTGGTTTATTATCTATGAAAAATGCCAATGGAGAAAACGTTAAAGATTTAATTAATATTAAATTAAATGAATTAGGTTATTCAGTTAACTACAAAATATTAGATGCTTCTGATTATGGTGTTCCTCAAAAAAGAAAAAGAGTTTTTTTTATAGGTTCAAAAATTGGTGATGTGGAATTTCCTTTACCTTTAAAAAATAAAGTAACTGTGATGGATGCATTAAGTAACATACCTGATACTTCAGCTGAATTTTATAAAAAACCTGAAAATGATTTTCAAGTATTAATGTCTGGGGGTGAGTCAAAAATTTATAATCATGATGCAATGAAGCATAACAAAAAAGTTTTAAGAAGAATAGAAAATGTTCCACAGGGAGGTAATTGGAAAGATATTCCTCCAGAAATTTATGATGTTGGTGGAACTCATAGTAATAATTATAGGAGGTTAAACCCAAATAAACCATCTATTACAATTAAGCATGCTATTAAATCTATGATAATTCATCCCGTGTTTAACAGAGTAATTACTGCGCGTGAAGTTGCTAGATTGCAATCTATTCCAGATAGTTTTATTATTAAAGGAAATAAAACAGAGCAACACCAACAATTAGCAAATGCTGTACCTCCACTTTTAGGTTATGCATTAGCTAAAAGTGTTATATTTAGATTAAATAATCCTTCCCATAATAAAGCTGTAAAACAAGCAGATTTATATAATTTTAATACAGAAATTGAAGGTTAAAAAAAATGGTTCTGGACAAAGTAGAACGTCAATTAAATTTGACTGATTTTCAAATGAAAAATAAAAAGGAGATGGATAATGTTCCTTTTAAATTTATTGATTTATTTTCTGGAATAGGTGGATTTCGATTAGCTTTTGAATCTGTAGGTGGTGTTTGTGTTTTTAGTTCAGATATTGATAAGTGGGCTAATGAAACATATTTTTTAAATTTTAATGTGCATCCTAAGGGGGATATAACTAAGATTCCAGCTGAAAATATTCCGGATCATGATATTTTATGTGCAGGTTTTCCATGTCAACCGTTTAGTATTGGAGGATATAGGAAAGGATTTTGTGATACTAGGGGAACTTTATTTTTTGAAGTTGAAAGAATTTTAAAGTCTAAAATGCCAAAAGCATTTTTATTAGAAAATGTTAAAGGGTTAGTTAATCATGATAAAGGTAGAACATTTAAAGTTATTAAAAATTCTTTAAAAAATTTGGGTTACACAATTTTTTATAAAGTTTTAAATTCTAAAGATTTTGGTATTCCTCAGAACAGAGAAAGAATTTATATAGTGGGATTTAAAAATAAAGTTTCTTCTTTTGATTTTCCAGCACCAATATTATCAAAAAGTAATATTAATGATTTACTTGAAAATGGAGTAAAAGGTTATGATTTATCTGAAATTGCTTCCAATCATTTAAAGAAACATTACGCTAATTATGTGGCTAAAAATAAAGTTAATAAAAATTTTCCAATATTTGCTACAGAAATACGTCCGTCTAGATGTTCAATGCGAAATGATGGATATTCTCCTTGTTTAACTGCTAAAATGGGTACTGGAGGTAATAATGTTCCTGTTTTAGTTAGAGAAAATAGAAAGTTAACTGTCCGTGAGTGTTTAAGACTTCAGGGATTTCCAGAGTCATTTAAAATGAAAGAAAATTATTCACAAAGTTATAAACAAATTGGGAATAGTGTTTCAGTTCCTGTAGTTAGATTGATAGCTAAAGAAATGATTAAATATTTAATTTAATTATTTTGGTTTTATAACGATAGTATAAGTTCCTTTACTTCTTCCCGATCCTGTTGTAACTCTAAAAGGAATCTTACATGAATCTTTCAATATTTCATTTTCATATAAATAATGCACTGTGAAAGGTTCTTCAAAATTTCCAATTCCCTGAAAAATAAAATCGGAAATTTCTTTATTATTTATTATTTTTTCTTCAATTAAATTATTAGAAAAATTCTTTATTATTTTAGTAGTTTCCAAATCGAGAAGACTATTATTTGGTAAATCCAAACCTTTATTCTCAAAAAATTCATTAAATCTTTTTGTATTAGAATTCCAGCCCTGAATAATTGCATTATTTTTTATCAAATCTTTTTCTTTTAAACAATAAATTGAAGCCCCAGCACCTAATTCATATGCCCCAAAAACTTTTTTAAATGTATTCGGACCCATTTTAGTTATCTGATATTTTTTTGAAGTTTTTAATTTTACAGAAATTCCTGTTTCCTGTTTTGGAATTAAATTAAAAGGTTTTATATCATCTTCATTTAAATAAAAATTTTTATCATTTAAAATTTCTTCAGAAATGTTACCTTTAGCTATATGAATATCTGCTTTAGGCATTACTTTTTTTTGATTTATTTTTCCAAATTTTTGGTATTTTACATGTACAGCATAATGATTTTCAGGATTTAAATTTAATGTATTCCACATTTGAAGATTATCTTTTTTATTTAATGTTTTAACTAGATTAATTTCTTCTTGAGTTCCTTCTTTTGTTCCTCTATTCCTCATTTTTAACACATCTTAGATATTATTTTTAAATCAGAACCAACGGAGCTCCATTTTAACTGGATAACACCTCTTTTCTTTTCTGATTTATTTCCTCCATTTATATTACGATTCCAAGCTTGAAAAGTTAATCTTCCAACGGGAAGTGGAGATGTTCTTTTTTCATTTTCATCATTAGATAACCAATCAAGTGCTGCATTTGATTCAACTATTATTCCTTTTTCAGGAGTTCCATAATATAAAAAATCTGGAGAAGATTCACTTTTTGCTCCATCAATTAAAAATCTTTTTATTAAATCTCTTTTGTTTTTATGAAAAAAATTTTTAATATTTAATATTTTTTCAGGATATTTATTTTTGAATTCTTTAGAACTTAATCTATCTGATATTTGTCCAGTACCATTTAATGTTTCGTCTCCCCAAATAAAAAATCGGATATCATTTGCTAATTTTTCATTTATATCATATTTTTCTTTTAGAAATGTTATAAATTCTTCAAGTTTCTCTTGATGTACACTATTTCCTGTTCCTTTTTTTATACTTATGTTATACTCCTTATTTTCGATTTTTATTATCATGTCTGTTTTATTTATTCCGGCTTTTCCAAAAGCTTTAATGGTCGATTTTGGAGTAATATTTTTTGGATCAATATATTTTATTACATTTTGTAAATTCTGATTTAAGTCAACAACTTTTTTGTTGTTAAGTTCCTCAATAAGTAAAATCTCATTTTTAAAACCATCTTTTCCCATAGTATCATCTTACTAAACTGTTAAACATTTAATTTAATAAGAATTAATGTACATTAGATACATTAAATGTTAAATGTACATAAAAAATAATATTATTATGGAAGACAATATAGTAAAAGTAAGAGGGAGACATGGAACTAAATCTTTGGATATTACAATTCCTGTAAAAATAAGCGAAAAATATGATATTAAACCTGGAGATTTATTTAAAGTTGTTGCCAAAAAAGAAAAAAATGGAACTAAAATAGTATATTCATTAATTTATAAAAGTAATCGATAAAAAATTATAACTAATTTTTTTCATTTAAAAGTGAGACACCTGAAAAATTTGTAAATTAAATTTACAGCACCTAAAAACTGTGATTATTTTTTATTTCACGTGCTTATTCTGTTAGTTTTAGATAATTGAGTTTTATTTTGAAATTTTAGCTATTTTGTAGGTTAGTTGGTGTTTTTTCTGTTTTTGTATGGTTTAATGTTTCTTAGGTTTTATTATTTTGTATTTAGTAATATAATTTTATGCAAAAGGAAAATAAAAATTCTGAAAATCAAAAGGAAAGTAATAAAAAAAATAGTAAGGGTAATAACTTAACACCAAATCATAAGGAAAATTTTATTGAAAAAAGTGCGTAAGTTTTAATTTTTAATTTTATTTTTTTTAATAAATAATTTATAAAGTAAATAAAAAATTTAATGTTTATTCTTAATTTTAGGAAGATGGAATACTAGTACTCCTGTTTTAATTTCTCTACATTCATCATCATTTAAATGGAATATAAAATTAAACCATGATTCTGTTGTCTTTTTTTCTTCTCTTACAAAGTTTTGATGTTTTTTTGTAATTTCTGATATTTTCTTTAAAATAGTTGTAATTTCATTAGTCTCAACAAATATTATAAGTGCAGTTTTAGAATCTCTCCAAGTTAAATAGTTTAATAGTTGCGTTATCCCATCTAAATATTTTCTTTCACCATGCCATATTTTACATTCTGCAATAAAAACGTTATGGTTTTCATATTTAAATAGTATGTCTGTCTTTCCTGTTTTGTTAAAACTTTCTCCTGTAATTGATAACTCATATTGAGGGACTAATATTAAGAAAATAAAGTCTCTTAAATCTTCTTCATCTTTTCCAATATATATGCTTGGATATTTTTCAAATGTTTTCCCTGCTATATTTATTGTTTTTAATATTTCTTTATAAGTTTTGTCATCTATTGTTGGTTCTGGTTCATATGTTTTGGTAGAAGCTTTAGGTTTTACTGTAATTTTTTTTCTAGTTTTTGGGGGGATTATAGCAAATGTGTTAGAATCTTCATTTCTTTCTATGGGTATTTTTAGTTTTGCTAGTTTATTTCTTCTATTAATGATATTCTTTTTTCTAGCCTCAAAAAATATTTCTGTATTTTTTTTTACTTCTTCATTATATTTATTTACTTGTTGAGATGAATTTTCACAAACGAATTTTAAATATTCTTCTGTGTTATGAATTTCATTTTCTAGGGATTTTTTATTATTCAAATCATTATATAAGGTTATTTGAAGATTATCTTCTTTTAAAAAACCTGTAGGGGGGTTTAATCTAGAAGTATTAGGTTTTTGTTTTAGTAAATTTTTATCTCCTGTAACTGGTATTTTTAAATAATATTGAGGGTTGTAAGTATCTTGATTATCTATTATTGTTTTATTTTCAAAGTGTAGTTGAATAGGGTCTAATGTGTATGTTCCTACTAGATATTGAATATATTCTTTTTTATTAATGTTTAGAATATATTTTTCCGTTTCATTTTTTACTTTTTCTTTTAATTCTGTTTCAAGATTTTCTAGATATTCTCTTAAATTTCCCTCTGAAAAAATGTTGAATTCACCGTACATATTTATTCTTTATTATTTTTCTTGTTAATATATTCTAATATAATATATATTTTTAGTTTTATTTAGAAGTTTGGAAATTTTAGCTATTTTAAGGTTTTTGGTGTTGCTTTACTGTTTTTTGGATTAATGTTTTTTTAATAGTTTAGTATTTGTTAAAACTATGTTTTTTTTGGATCAAAAAATCTTATGCCGGATAATCCGGATAATCATTAACTTATTGAGTTTAATTAAAATTAAATAAAAAAAATTTAAAAAAAATCAGGTCAAATAAAAAAAGTTCATATTACTCGGATTTTCCGGCGTCTCATAATATGATCACATATTTTCTTGCCAGTTATTATATGTTTTTTTCCATTCTTCATTGATTTTAATATGTTTATATACTGTTGTGCGTTGTTCTACACCATTTTTATCTTTATACCGTTTTTCACCTTTTTGAAACATATTATAATCCATAGTTGCAGATATTTGTTTTTTACTAGGCAATCTGTTAGTATTCAAAATTATATTTTCATTTCGTGCATAGTCATACCAATGCATTAATTCTAATTCAGCTTCATCTACTGGTAAAAATTTTTCAGATTTAAAATTTTTTACATCTTCATCTAATGTTAAATCAAAAATTTGTTTTATGGCCGTGTTTAGTGGGTTTGAATTCTTACTCCATTCATTTTGCATAAAATTTTCAGTAGCATTGTCAATTATGGGTTTATCTCTTGTTTCTTGGTATTTTGTTATTGCAGTATAAATTAGCCATTCTATCTGCTTATCCATTTTACCAACTATTATGTCTGTTTGAAAACTTTTACGTTTTTCATTATTTTTTATAGGATTATCTGCAATTATCAGTAATAATCGTCTTTCAAAACCTTCTTCATTCATAATAGGTAATGAGTTACCACATCCAAAAATTCGTGGTGTGTTATATAATGTTAGTTTTATACGTTCGTTTTCACCTTTTTTTTCTACTTCACCACCATTACCCGTAGTAAAACTTTTTAAGTTTCCAATATTTTTTAGTGTTCCCGATTGAATATCATCATCTATATTTATATCTTTATCAACGGCAGGATATAGAGCAAATCTTTCACTTTTAACTATTGTGGGTAATGATAATTCAGAAAACTCAAATATATGTTTTAATAAAGTCATTATGGTACTTTTCCCAGTTCCTGAACGACCAACTAATATTACCATTTTTTCAATTTCATTAGTGGACATGAATACACAACCTACAGATTTAAGAAAAGTATCTTTATTATCTTCAAATCCAATTTTATCTGTTTTTAATCTGTCATCTATCATTTTTTGGATTTCTCCACCCTCTGCATCAGGTTCCCAGTTAAATGGTATTTTCATTTTAGGTATTTTATCTTGTCCATACCAATTCTCTTTAAACTTTATTTTATTATCGTTTGTAAATAGTGTACCATTTGTGAATTCTATACGCTCATAATCTTTTTCAATTAAATGTGTTATTAGTGGAAATACTTGTTGGCAGGTTGTTTTACTAATATTGTTATATTCAAACTCTTGATTACAAAATTTCATAATCTCATAAACATCAATTTCAGTTAATGATTCCTTATCATCAAGTTCATAATACTTTAAAGATTCATAAGCATAGAATAACTTTTTTTTACTATTAATATAATCAGCGAGTAAATTATAACTTGGCTGCTTGTTATTTTCTATTGCTAAAAATATTTTATCTTTTAAAGTTTTTTCACTATTTTTTACTAAATCTTGTACATTTTGATGGTCTTGAGGATTTAAATGCTCTTTTAATGCTATCCATCCACTAACTTCCTTAACAGATTTATTATATGTTTGTGTAACATTTATAGCTCTACTATCTAATTCTTCATCATCTTCAAATACTTTATTAATGATTCTTGATGTTTGGGCTTGTGTGTAATTATTTTTATAAAGGTAACCTGCTATTGCTAGGGCAAAATTGTTTCTTGAGCCTTCACGATAGTTTTTACGAAAAATCTTAATCAATTTATTCTCATCATTTTCAGCTTTTTTAATAGGTGTTTTTAAAAATCCTGATTCTTTTATTTGATTAATAATTTTATTTAGTATATCATCAGAATTTTTAACAATCATAATATTGTCTGGTGATTTTGGGCATTTTTTATAATATTCTTTTATATATTCATCATCATTATTTTTGGAATATCTAAAATTTGCAACTACATACTTACCTTTTTTATCAAGGTTTGTATTTGTTTGATAATCTAAATTAAAATGTGGTTGTGTTGCTTGTGGTTTTTCCTCAGATAACAAATAAATATGATAACCCCCACTAGGTGTTTGGTGTGTTACAGTTTGTGGTATTAAATCTTTAGTAGCATCTAACATAGCTTTCATTGGAATATCATCATCATTTTTTGGCATATCTAAATCTATAACAGCTAAATAATATTTCAATGAGGGTATATAACTGCAAATAACTCCAGAACCATAATATTTATCATTATAACTTTTATATCCCTTAGGTTGTTTGTTCCAAGAAATTGCAGGTACTTTGCCATTTTTTATAGTAGGTTCATAAAATTTCTTATTTTGTTTTTTTAATTGATTTTTATAATTTTCTTTTTCATGATCTGTTTTTTTATTCCAATTATTAAATCGCGTCTCACTTTTGTTAATTTCTTCTGGTGACGCAAGTGCAACTGTTGATGCTACTTGTAATACTTTATCAAAAGGAATATTATTAGGTGACATTATTTATCACCTAAGTATTCGCGTCCAACTAAAAATATAGTATCATCTATGGCTTTTAATTGTTCAATTATTTTTTTTAGTAATTCATTTTGTTCTTCAACTAATTTTTCATTATTCATTTAACTCACCTCTTTCATTTAAATCATTAAGTGCTTTTTGAATAAGTATGCGAATAATTGCAGATTTACTTATGGATAAATTATTATAAGTTAATTCATTAATTATATCTAATTGTTCCAAACTGACACCAAATGTGATTTGTACATAGTTACTCGTCAATGGTAATGGTTGTATAAAATCTATAGTTTCATTATTCGCTAAATAATAATTAAAAATCAAATCACGAACAACTTCACTTTTATTGCATTTATTTTCTTTCATTAATTTTAATAATTGTTTATCTTCACTTGCAGTTATGCGAGTAGTTAAATTATTATTAAAGTAATTATCTTTTATTTTAGTCATACATGTGTGTATAAATTTTGTAGTATATAAAGAACAGAATTTTTTAAACTTATTAATGATTAAAATAACAATTAAAATCTCATGCTGAGACAAAAAATAAATTAATAAATCATTGATCCAGTTTTCAAAACAACTCAGAATTATTTATGAATCTAAGTTATTTTTTAAGTTGCAATAAATCTAAATCAAAAATAAAATATCATTGCTTTATATTAAAGTATTGATAAATTATTTTATATGTTATAATATAAACTATGATTTTAATCAACTGTTATTTTTATAATTTTTATCATGTTTATGTAAATGTGTTTTTTTAGCTCTTCCTAAACATCAATCTAATCTAAAAAAGTTTTTGCATTGAAAATAAAATTAATTAATTTTCTATTTTTTTAAATAAAAAAAGAAGAGATAATTTTTAGGAATTTTATTCTAGATTGCTATTTTGACTTTCAATATAATTTAATTTAAATATTACTTATTTAATATATAATATTATTTTTGCTCAAAAAGTTGCATGGTTTAGTATAATTCTTGCACAAGGAATCGTTTAAACACAATTTATATTTAGGTGAACATATAATCTTTTGTTCACCACTCACTTTTTTTATTAAAAAAATTGTTTTAACTTTAATAATTCATTACTTATATTAATGAAACAATTTTTTATTAGATAGATTAAATTTAAAAAATTTAATATTTTCAAAATTAAAATAATTATATAATTTAATTAACATTAATGTTTAGCTTTTTTCTATGTTCTTTTTTATGATTTGTAGAACAAAATTACTTAATTTTTATTTTTAACAAATATTTTATTATAAAGTTAGTATTTTTTGAATTTTTGTATTGTTCGTTAAAAATTTCATTAATTTTAAAAAAAGAATTTGTATAATTTTAAATTTTTAACGTTCAATATAGTTCCCCACGTGCTTTAGTTTATTAAAAAAATACAATAAAAATTAAACATAATTATTATGTTGTTTAATTTTTAAATCGTATTACATTACTTTATATACTACTTTTTCCTTATGTATATACAAAGTTAAATAAAAACTTTAATTCATTGTTAGTTTAAAAATTTTGAAAAAATAAAAGGAAGAATAAAATGAAGCAAGGATATTACTTTACTGGAAATGAAACTTTTAAAATTAACCCAAATATGATAAATGAAATAAAACAAGATTACATAAATGGAAAAGAAACCAAATCTTTACTATTTAAAAAATATTATCGAAAATACAATATTGATCGATTTACTTTTATAAATATAATCGAAGATATTAATCAAGAATTAGGAATAAATAAAAGAGTATCTATTAATAAAAAAGCCATTAAATTAATGGATTCTAAAATGGGAATGAATCAAAAACCTAATTATTATAATCCGTCCAATTTTAACAAAAAATATTAAAAATAAATAAATTTCAAGAAATAAAAAAAAGTAAAAAATAGTAAGTAAAAAATTATTAAATTTATAATTTACTTACTTTTATTAAGGATTCTACAGGAACTCCTTCTACTTCTGAAAGGCCTGCTTTATCAATTAATACAGTACAAGCAATTGGTTCAGCACCATGGTCTCTAACTGAATTAATCACTTCTCTCATAGTTTTACCACTAGTGATGACATCATCAACTATAACAACCTTTTTTCCTTCAACAGATCCGAAATTGTTACTTATAGCTCCTTCACCGTCTCCGTTGTTATCTACTTTTTTGTGTTTATTTGGATGATATACTGCTAATGATGTTTTTTTACATGCCATATCTTCTATAAAATCTGCCATTAAAACTGAAAATGGTATACCACTAATAGCTACTCCAATAACAGTATCAATTTCACCATGAGTCATTGCCATATCACCTAATGCTGCAGATATATATTTAAGTCGTGATGAACTTGCACCTAAGCTTTTCCAATTTATAGCAAAATCTGCTGGTTGTTTTATTTCTTTTTTTTCGTCAGCTTTTTGGAGAGTCAACCATCTTGCAGTATCCATAGAAACATTAAGTTCATCTGCAATTTCCCCAGTAGTGAATCCATGGCTTCTAAGTTCACTAGCTCTTTTTATAAGTTTTGTATTCATCGAATCACTAAGTTAAACTTTTATTTATGATAAATTTAAATTTTATCTAATGGTATTGGTATGTGTTCTTTAGAAGATTTATTTGCAGCTAAAACCATTCTAAGTGCGTTAAGACCATCTTCACCAGTTATTACTGGTTTTTCATTATTAACAACACATTCTAAAAAGGAACTTAATTCCTCTTTTAAGGGTTCTTCGTGTTTTATTTGGATGTCTTGAGCAAATTTACCATGAACATCAATACTTTGATCGATATAATCTACTGAGATAATACCATCAGTTCCTGTAATTTCAATTTGTCGACGTTTGTAAGGTGTTAACCAATTTACTTCTAATATTCCAGTTACATCTTCAAAATTTACCATGATTTCAGCATGGTCTTCATATTCACATTTATCAAGAATACTTCCCATAGTTGCATAAACTTGTGATACTTCTTCATCAAATAAGTAATACATTACATCTAAATCATGTATAGCTAAGTCTATTGCTACTCCTACATCTTTTATTCTTGGTGGGAATGGTCCTACTCTTTTAGCAGATGCAGATACTACATCTCCAATTACATCATTTTCAATTAATTCTTTAGCTTTTTGTACTGCTGGATTAAATCTTTCAACATGTCCAGTACTTAATATAACCCCTTTTTCTTTTGCAGCTTTAATCATTCCTTCTGCTTCTTCTTCAGTGAATGCAATTGGTTTTTCTACTAAAACATGTTTTCCATGTTCTATAGCTTTCATAACCACATTATAATGATGTGTGGTTGGTACACAAACACTAACAACTTCAATTTCAGGATCATTTAATAAGTCTTCAATATCATTATAACCTTTGGTATCATATTTTTTACACACTTTCTTTAAGGTTCGTTCACTAACATCTGATACAGCTACAAGATTTGCATTTTCTAGTCTGTAATATACACGGGCATGGTTATAACCCATTGCTCCAACACCAATAACTCCTACATTAACAGTTCTCACAATCATTTCCTCCAAATTTTTTTTTAAAAAATTTTGAATAATAAAATTTTTAAGTATCTTTGACTAAAATTTTTAACTTAAATATTATATTAATATATAAATATATGTTCTATATTAAATTAACCATTCATCCATTATACTTTTTATTTATTTAAATAATTTAATATGTTCAGTTTATACTAAGTTTTTTTAACATTATCCCTATATTTAAAAAAATTAAATGTATTCTATCATTTCTCGACCAATTTTAACCCCTATTTCTTTCGCATCTTTAATAGAACCACTAACAGAAGATTTATATAATGTATCCCCTTTTTTATCTAATAATATAGAATTAAGTACTAATTCATTATTTTTCATTGAAGCTATAGCTCCTAATGGCCATTGACATCCTACACCTACTTCTTCAAGGATAGTTTTTTCAGATAACACTTGTTGGAAACTAATATAATCATTTAACTTTTGAATTATTTCCTTTTTGTCTGAATCTTTTCTTGCAATAATAGCAATTGCTCCTTGTCCTGCTGCAGGATAAATGTAATCTGTTGGAAATACCTTTTTAATATATTTAGTTAAACCTAAACGTTTTAATCCAGCTTCAGCCATTATTGTAGCATTAACTTCTCCTTTTAATACTTTTTGAATACGAGTTTCAATATTACCTCGAAGAGGTTTTAATTTAAAACCTTTATTATAATGGTTACAGAAAGCTTCTCTTCTTAAACTACTACTTCCTAATGTGCAACCATCTGATAAATCTTCCCAATTATACTGAGAAATTAAAACTTCATTAGGAGATTCTCTTGAGGGTATGGCAATTATTTCAAGATCCTCATCTAATTCAGTAGGGACATCTTTAAGACTATGGACTGCAAAATCTACTTCTTCTTCTAATACTACTTTGTCTAACTCTTTAGTGAATAAACCTTTAGAATCCATATTATACAATTGAGAATTAGTAATTTTATCTCCCTTAGTTTTTATAATTTTAATTTTAATTTCTTCATTACTTATCTTAGATAATGAGTTATTAATTTCTTCAGTTTGTGCAAGAGCTAATTTGCTTCCTCTAGTTCCAATTATCATCTAATTTCGCCTAAATTTTTATTTTTTTTTTTTTTTTTTAATTAATCATATAATATTTATCTTTTATTTAAATCAGAATATTTTGAACGATAAATTAACAAAATATTCTTTTTATTCTTAACAACTAAATCAATAGCATCTTTAAAATTTTCAAAATAAGGAATTTCAACTTCCATCTCATTTTTTAAATTCCATCCTAATTCATCAGTTAAGATTAAATCAATACTATCTTTATCAATTTTAACTTTTAATAATTTTATTAATTCTGTTTCATTAATTTCCTCACAAGTTATACCATATTTTCCACCAAGGATAACTACATAATTATCCATATTTTTAATCATATCCATAGAAATTTTTATAGATTCAACATTTAACCCAGGATTAACTTCCTCAATAATCACTTGATTATTAATCTCCCTTTTTGAAGTTCTTCCAGGTATTCCATTAAATTTTTTTAAACCATTTTTAATATCTTCATATTTAATATCTAAAGATAAACAAGATGTTATGGCACATAAAACATTTGAAACATTATGTTTTCCTGGTGCAAATGTTTGAACTTCTAAATTTCCATCAATTTGGTTTCCACTAATTGTTTTCAAATCTTTAAATTCGATGTTTATTATGGTATTGTCTAAAGAATATTTTATATTTTTTATTTTAACTGTGGCATTATCATTTTTTGGATTAGTTGAAAAGGAATTAATCTTTTCACTAAATTTTTCTAATTCTTCAGGATAATATTTTTTTAAAGTTTCATATTCAATAGTAATTAATTTACAATCAAATACTTGTTTTTTAGCTTCTCTAGCGTTAGATGTATTTTTAGCAATAGAATAATTTTCCACTAAATTTGTTAATATACCAATATCTCCTAATCCAGAAACACCCAATGAACTTTCAATAATAACAGATTCATAATTAAATTTTAGATCGTTTTTTTCATCAAATTCAAAATTACATGGAGGATTAACTATTTTTTTACTTAATTTTATTGTTTCAATCATACTTGCAGGAGTTATACTAATATCGTTTTTTAGAATAACTTTCTTATCACCATTAAATATGAATGCTCCAAGACTAGAAAGTAATAATAATTTTTGTTTATATTCTGTTAAAATTTCTTTAAGAATGAAAGCAGTACTAGTTTTTCCTTTCACTCCAGTAATCTCAATAAGTGGAATTTTTTCTTTTTTCCGTTTTTTATTCCAATTTTCTAAAATTAATTTCACTGCTTGATGATGAGTTAAAAAAATATAATTATTATTACTATTATTTTCACCGATAATTTCAGTTTTATTTAATGGGCAATGTATTGGGGAAATAATGAAAAATTTTTCATTTGAGTCAATATTTTTGTTAATTTTTTTAAATTCTTCTAAATTTTTTAGTAATATTATATTATTAGATTCAATTTGAAATTTTTCATTTTCATTTAATGTATTATAAATATCATAAGCATAAATTTCACTAAAGCCTAGATTAGACAATTCTATGCTAATTGTAATTCCACCATGTGTTAAATCTATTACTAGTGCTTTCATTATAATTCAACCAAATTTAAAGTATGTAATGTTTAAAGGCTTCTACTATTTGCACTAATTCCACCTTCATTTAATTTATCTTTAACTTTTTTATAAAAATATTTGTTATTAGTTCTAATGAAAACAACATCTTTTTCAGATTTTTTAAATATTAATTCTTCCATATAATTGATTTCTTTATGGATTTGTCCGTCCATCACATAAACTGCTTTTTTACCTTTCTTTAAAAGTTTTACTCGTATTTCACTATTGTCTGAAACTAAAAATGGTCTTAATCCTAATTTATATGGGCATATTGGTATAATTATAAATCCTCCAACTTTAGGATCTACTATTGGGCCTCCTGCAGACATGGAATATGCTGTTGAACCACTAGGTGTAGATATTATTAATCCATCAGCTCTGAATTCTTCAACCATTTCACCATCAACACTGATTTCGAAGTGTAACATTTTTGCAGGTTTAGCTGTCATAATTACTACTTCATTTAATGCAGGGAATCTTTGGTTTTCATGTGATACTGTTAATTGAGTACGGTTTTCTTTATAATAATCTCCATTTAAAATATGGTCTAAAGTTTCAAATGTTTTATTAACTTCAATTTCAGTTAAAAATCCAACGGTCCCCATGTTAATACCGAATATTGGTATTTCTCTAGTAAGTTGGTTTTGTGTTCTAAGTAAAGTTCCGTCCCCACCTAATATTACGGCCATATCTGTTTTGAAGTTTTTAAGAGGTTGAGATAACTTTTCGAAGTTTATATCAAAGTCAAGATTTTTTAAATGTTCACTTATCTCAGGAGATTCTTCAATGGTTTCTTCTATTATTCCTTTTAGATTAGGATTTATTTTAATCTCTTCTAATTTGTTAGCTAAACTTTCTTCAATAACAACATTAATACCTTTATTAAGTAAGTATTCAATTATTTTCACTGAAAATAACATGGATTTATATTCATCTACTCTACTTACTATTCCTATGCATTTAATGAGTTTAGTTTCATCATTATTAATGATATTAATGATTTTATTATGTAATTCTTGATTACTTGCTGCAATAATCACAGTTCTTTCATAAATGCTTAATTCGTTTGTTAATTTTTCCCCATATTTATTGGTTACTATTGCTCCAGATTCTTCAACGATTAATTTACTTGCAGCGATGTCGATTATTCTACTACCTCTTAAATCTAAGAAAACATCATATTTTCCGCTAGCAATATATGTTAATTCTAAAACTACAGAACCTAAAACTCTCATTCTTCTTGCAGTGTCTATTAATTTACTTGCTGAAAAAGTTTTTGTTTTTGTAAATCCTCCTAATGTGATATTAGTTAAATCAGTTTCTGTGGTGGGTTCCATTTTTTCCCCATTCATTAAAGCTCCTTTTCCTTTAACTGCTTCATATGTGTTACCACTAGAATAATTTTTAACAAATCCTGCTTGAACATCTTCAAGAGTTGCAACTCTACCTTCAGGGACTTCAGCAACTGCTACGGATATACCAAATGCTGGAATGTTTTTTATGGCATTGTTAGTTCCATCAAGAGGATCAATTAAGAAAATATATTTAGGTTTAGTTTCTTCAGATTCTAAATCAGATTCAACTGTAGGAGTATCTGGATTTAATTCTTCAGTAATATGTGCTGGTCTTTGTGTCCCTTTTCCTAATTTTAATTCTCCAATTTCTTCACTTATTAAATAAGAATAAAAATTGGCATTTTTTAAAATTTTTATAACTTCGTTTTCAGCTACTATATCAATATATGAAGTTGGTGTTCCATCAGCTCCTATTTTAACAAATTCTGCAGATTTAGGATTTCCAACATATACTTTTAATAATTTTTCAACATTAGTGATAATTTGTTTTGATATGTTTTCACACATTTTTATTTCATCATCATCCATTTTTGTAATCCTCCTTTTTTTGTTACAAATAATTTATTCAATAATATCATCATTTATGTAAACTACTGAAGCAATAACTGAACCTTTGTTTTCTACTGTATGTGTACTGGTTTCCACAATTAAATCTTTAATTTCCACATTACGTTTATTCATCATATATTTAACCATATTGATTGCTTCTTCTTTTATTCCATCTTCTTTATCATTTATTCCAGTTGTTTCAACTACACAACCTAAACGATCACCTATAGCCACAGCAACACATGCATTTATAATATTACCTTTTTTTTTACTAGTTACTTCAGATAACACACAATTTACCATTGCTCCAGGTTTTAATTTAGGTAATGGTATTAGTTCAGTATTTGGTCCTAACATGCTTGATACTTTTATTAAGTTAACATCACCAATACCTGCTTCACTTAATGCATTATCAAATGCA
This sequence comes from Methanobrevibacter sp. UBA417, assembly GCF_002508845.1. Taxonomy (NCBI): domain Archaea; kingdom Methanobacteriati; phylum Methanobacteriota; class Methanobacteria; order Methanobacteriales; family Methanobacteriaceae; genus Methanobrevibacter; species Methanobrevibacter sp. UBA417. Next base: position 88,873 of record NZ_DAZC01000027.1, on the reverse strand, counting down.
TTTAATTTTGTTGGGCCTTCTGCTTTTCCTGATACAATAGCTATTTTCATTTTTATCAACAATTTTTGTCATGTATAATTTTAAATAATATTTTTTCAATATAATCTAATTATATTTTATATTGATTTAATCTTTATAACTTATTATTAAAATTTATAATCATTTATTTAATTAATATACATAACTTCCGAATAGTTTATATAAAAAGTTAACCTAATATATTATTGTCTAATTATTATAGATTTAGGTTAAAGTAACTATAAATTAAATTCTTATTTTAAGATTGATTCAGAGAAAAAGTATCATTACGTAGTTATAATTTTATTTAACCTAAAAAGATTATTTATGATACTAATTTAATTCAAAAAAAATTATTATAATGAGGTTAAAATAATGGCAACTAAAGTCGTAGAAATTAAAACATTAAAAGTAGGTAAATATATTGTATTAGGTGGAGAAGCATCTAAAATTACTAGTTTAACAACATCATCTCCAGGAAAACACGGAGCTGCAAAAGCAAGACTTGAAGCAGTTGGTGTTTTTGATCATCAAAAAAGAAGTATAGTTAAACCAGTTAACACTAAAGTAGATATACCTATAATTGATAAAAGAGTAGGACAAATACTCTCTATCCAACCTACAACTATTCAATTAATGGATATGGAAAATTATGAAACATTAGACCTTCCAGTTCCAGATGAAGAAGACTTAAAAGAACGTCTTGTTGAAGGTGGAGAAGTAGAATATATTCTCGCAATGGGTAATATGAAAATCATGAGAACTAAAGGAAGTTCTCGATAAATTTTTAAAATAATAAAAATTTTTATAAAAAATTTTATAAAAATTAAATTTTCTTTTTTTTTAATTTTTAATATTTACTCTTTTTAAAAAAATAATTTAAAATATAGGATATTAAAAAAACATGTTATTTAACACTTATGAACCTTGGAAATTTGCATTTGCACAAGAAACTTCTAATTTAGAAGACATAAAAAATCTAAATTTTCATAATTTATCTAAATCAAAACAATGGGGAATAATAGGTGTTCCATTTGATAGTACATGCTCCTATCATAATGGTTCTAGATATGCGCCTCTTGTCATAAGAGAAGCATCTTATGGTTTTGAAAGATTTAACACTAACTTTCAAAAAAATTTAAGTACTATTTTCTATGATTTTGGGGATAGTAATATCATAAATGGAAATTGTAAAAAAACATGTGAAATAGTGGAAGAAAATGTCACTGATTTATTAACCAATAATATATATCCTCTTATTATTGGAGGAGAACATAGTCTTACTTTAGGTTCAATAAAAGCATTAACAAAATATTATAATATTTCTGAAATTACAGTTATACATATTGATGCACATAGAGATATTATAGAATCTTATCAAAATGAGAAATACTCTCATGCCACAATTTTGAGAAGAATCCATGAATTGAATCCTAAGGAAATAATTCAAATTGGTATTAGATCTGCTTCAAAAGAAGAAAATGACTATGTAAAAAATCAGAAAAATATTAAAACTTTCACACCTACTGATTTACAAACAGATTTTAATAAATTAATAAATTATTTAAAATCAATAAAAGGTCCAATATATTTAACTATAGATATGGATGGATTAGACCCATCTATTGCACCTAGTGTTGGAAACCCCACTCCTAATGGTTTAAAATCACAAGATATATCTGAAGTTATGAAAATTATTTCAAAAAAAGAAATTATAGGTTTTGATTTAATGGAAGTAGCAACAAATAAATTAGGAGATATTACTGCAGTTTTAGCAGCTAAATTTATATTAGACTTTTTAACATTACTTCCATAAAATTTTTAAAAACAATTTTTTACCATTTTTCCCAATGAATTTTAGTTTCATCCCACTTATTTTTAATATTCTGTTTTCCTTTTGGATGGCCTATAGCTATTAAATTAAAAGGGATTATGTTTTTAGGTAAATTAAAATAATTTTTTAATTTATTCACTCTCTCTTCAGAGGGATAAATTCCGGTCCATACGCCACCTAAACCTAAAGCTTCTATTGCTAAAAGTATATTTTCTGTTGCAGCAGAACAATCTTCTATCCAATAATCTTCAGAATCTTTTAATGTTTTTTTCATATCTCCAGTAACAATGATTCCAGCTTTTGCATTTTTGAACATTTTTGCATATTCATGTATGTCTGCCATATCGTTAAGTGTAATTCTATTTTGAATTATAATAAAATTCCATGGTTGGAAATTACATGTTGATGGTGCTGCCATACCTGCTTTTAATATTGTTATTAAATCCTCTTTTTCGATTTGTTCTTCACTATATTGTCTAACACTTTTTCGATTAAGTATATTGTTTAATATAATATCTTTTTCATTCATTTATCTCACTAACCTTAAAAGTTTTATCAAAAGATAAAATTTTATATAATACTTTGTATAATATTTAATTATAATTTATTTTTTTATAAAATAACATATAATAATTTTTATTTTAATAAATAATGTAATGATTTAATTTAAGGAGAGAAATCAATGTACGAACGACAAATTGAACTTTCAGGCCATATAATTGATTCTTTAGCTTTACCTAAAACTATGGATATTATAATGGATAAAGGTGGAGATTTTGATATTATCAAATTTGATGTTGGAAAAAGAAAATCAGATATAAGTAGAGCTAAAATGATGGTTTCAGCAGAATCTCCTGATGTTTTAGACGGTATATTAGATGAATTATCTGTTCTTGGTGTTTCAATAGCTGAGATTAAAGAAGCTAATTTAGTAGCTTCTCCTAAAGATAAAGTAGCTCCTGAGGGATTTTATTCAACTACTAATTATGTTACTCATGTTTTATATAAAGGTAATTGGTTGCTTGTTAATAACACTGAAATGGATTGTATGATTTTAATAGATGAAACAAAAGGAAAAGCTTATTGTAAACCTTTAAATGATTTAAAAAAAGGAGATAAAATTGTTGTAGGTAGAGATGGGATAAAAGTGGCTCCTCCTGAAAGAGTAAGAGGTAAACAAGGTGGATTTGAATTCATGAATAGTGATGTGTCTTCAGAAAAACCATTATTATCCATTGCTAAAGATATTGCATCTGAAATTAAAGAAGTTAAAAGTAAAGGTGGAAAAATTGCTCTTGTAGGTGGTCCAGCTATTGTTCATACAGGTTCTGCTAAGTTTATAGCTGCATTAATCCGAGAAGGAATAATTGACGTGGTTTTTGCAGGAAATGCATTAGCTACTCATGATATTGAATCTGATCAATTTGGAACTTCTTTAGGGATTAATGTTGAAACAGGTGAAATTGTGTCTCATGGACATACTCATCATATGAGAGCTATTAATAGGATAAATAAATCTGGATCAATTGAAGCAGCAGTTAAAGATGGTACTTTGAAAAGTGGAATCATGTATGAATGTGTTAAAAATAATGTTCCTTATGTTTTAGCAGGTTCTATACGTGATGATGGACCTTTACCTGATGTTATAACTGATACAGCAGAATCTCAAGCTAAAATGAGATATTATTGTCAAAAAATTGATATGTGTTTAATGGTCTCTACAATGTTACATTCTATAGCTACAGGTAATATGTTATCTGCTAGAGTAAAAAGTATCTGTATAGATATTAATCCTTCAACAGTTACAAAACTTGCTGATCGTGGAAGTGCTCAAGTCATGCGTGTTGTAACTGATATTGGAGCATTTTTACCAGTTCTTTATGAATGTTTACATGAAGACAGTTTTATTTCTGAAAATTTACCAAAATAAATTAATTTAATTCATTTTTTTTATCTTTCCATTTTTATTTAAAGAGGTTATTTGTTTTATGGTTTCTAAGATTAAAGTTAATATTTTAGATTTTAATTTAGATGATATTTATCCTGCTGAAATTCTTATTAAAGATGGTCTTATTTTTAATATTTCTAAATTAGATTCCAATGAACCTTTAGATTATGAAGGAATTCTTCTTCCAGGATTTATAGATAGTCATATTCATATTGAATCTACAATGTTATCTCCAGCTAATTTTGCAAGTGCTGTTTTACCTTTCGGAACTACTTCTGTAGTAGCTGATCCTCATGAAATAGCTAATGTTTTGGGTGTTAAAGGTATTGACTTCATGATTTCAAATGGAGAAAATGTTCCTTTTGATTTTTATTTTTCAGCACCTTCTTGTGTTCCTGCTACTAATTTTGAAACTAATGGTGCTAATATTGATGTTGAAACGATTAAAAATTTATTTGAACTTCCTAATGTTATTTGTCTTGGTGAAATGATGAATTTTCCAGGAGTAATTAATGATGATTTAAATGTTAACTTGAAATTAGATTTAGCTAACAAATTAGGTGTTCCTATTGATGGTCATGCCCCTTTATTAAATGGTGAAGATTTGATAAAATATGTGTCTAAAGGTATAAGTACTGATCATGAATGTAGTAGTTTTGATGAAACTATAGAAAAAAAACATTTAGGCATGAAAATCATGGTTCGTGAAGGTTCTTCTGCCAAAAATATGGATGCTCTTTTTAATATTAATAATCGTATAAAGTATTGGACAAATGAATCCAAGTTTGGAAACATTTCTGTAGATGATTATGAAAAATTATTAAAACATCCAATATTTGATTTTTTAGTAAGTGATGATAAAAATCCTATAGACTTAAAAAATGGCCATTTAAACCAACTAATAAAAAAAGCAATTAACTATGATATAGAACCGATTGAAGCAATAAAAATGGTAACATTAAATCCTGCAAATCATTATCATTTAAATTCCGGTGAAATATCTGTTGGTAAAAAAGCAAATTTTACTTTAGTAAATAATTTAAAAGACTTAAACATTAAATTAACTATAGTAAACGGTGAAATAGTTGCTAAAGATGGGAAATCACTTTTCAAAGTAAAAAAACCAAAAGTATCAAATACTTTTAATGTAAATCTTAAAAAACCTGAAGATTTTGATATAAAAACAAAAAAAGATAATAATGTAAATGTAAAAATAATTGAAGCTTTTAATGGGGAATTAATTACAAACTCAATTATTGATACCTTAAAAATTGAAAACAATATAATACAATCTGACACTAAAAAAGACATATTAAAAATAAGTGTAGTAGAACGTTACGGTCATAATATTGTGTCAAACGGTTTTATAAAAGGATTTGGTATTAAAAAAGGAGCAGTTGCAACATCAATATCTCATGATTCCCATAATATAATAACTATTGGTACTAATTCAATAGACATGGCAAAAGCTGTAAATGAATTAATCCAAAATCAAGGAGGATTAACAGTTTCTTATAATAATACTAAAAAAAGTTTAAAATTGCCAATTGCAGGATTAATGAGTGATGAAAGTATAGAAATAGTATCTACAAATTTTGAAAATATGAAAAATTTAGTTCGAAAATTAGGTTCAAAATTAGATGACCCTTTCATGACATTATCTTTCATGGCATTACTTGTTATCCCTGATTTAAAATTATCAGATAAAGGTTTATTCAGCCTAAATGAATTCGGATTCGTAAATGTAATACAAAATTAAACTTAAGTTTATATTTCATATCCTTTATTTTTTAAACTTTTTTTAATCATTTTCATAGCTTCTTTATCCTGTTTACTACCAACTTTATTTATAACTCTACTATTCTCATTAAAACGTCCTAAAAAATAGTCTAATTTTTCATCTTTTACTTTATCAACTCTACTATAATTTACAAGTGATTCAATAATACAATGAATACCACGATTAATTGCAACAACATCACTTTTGTTTTTAGTAATATCACTCACATTAGAACAAATATATGTTGATTCAACCGGTTTTATAGGATCATCTTTTTTAATAAAATTTTTTGTATTATCAACACTAGCTTTAAAATACGCATCAACATCTTTCAATATTAATGAATCCTTATTAACATAATATTCAGATGGAATATTGTCTATAATAGCTAAAGTAAAATAAATAGGATTTGATGTAATATTAACCATAAACTCTTTATTTTTTAGAATATTATTTAAAGTTGTACTTCCTTGAAAGATATGATTAACAATTTGGTTTGTTCCTTTAACTATTGTCCCAAAAGGTGCAGCATTTTGACTACCATCATTATTTTTACTAGTTAAGATTACTTCGTATTGTTGCCCATGATTCATTCCAATATCTTTAAGAGTCATTACCATATTTTTTCAAACCTATAAAATTTTCATAAAATATAATTAATATTTTGATTAATAATACTTTTATAATTTTTTAAAACTTATATAATTTAATTACTTTTTTATATTAGTTACTACAAAAATAGATTATAATATTATTAAAATATATTTAAAAATACCACCATTACAAATTTTTAAAAATTAATTATACTGAAGGAATATTTATGGTTTATAAAATGCGTACAGAACTGTTAGAACAACCCAACGCTTTAAGAAAAACTTTTAAAGAAGAATCTTCTAACATGAAAAGAATTTCAAAAGAGTTAGAAGATGTGGATAAAATATATTTAGTTGGTTGTGGAAGTTCATTATCTACACTTTATTCAGTTCGTGATGCTTTAGGTATGGTTTCAGATTTCCCTGTAGTTGTTGCTACAGGTTATGAATTTACTTATAGTAAAAATTTAGGCGATCAAAATGCCGCTGCAATTTTCGCATCACAGTCAGGAGAAACTGCTGATACTTTAGCTGGTTTGAAAAAAGCTAATGAATTAGGTTTCAATACTATTTCAATTTCAAATGAACAAAATAGTTCTATGTTAAAAGAAGCTAAAAATCCTATTTTAACTAGAGGAGATAAAGAAGAAGCTATATTAGGGACTAAAACATATGTTACACAATTAGCTTGTCTTTATTACCTTTTATTTGCATCATCTAATTATGAGAAAAAAAATGAAATATTAAATGATTTAAATAGATTACCTGATCTAATTGAAGAACTATTAAAAACAACTGAAGAAGAAAATAAAATATTAGCTGAAAAATATAAAGATGAAGATATCTTTTACTGCTTAGGTGGCGGACCTAATTTTGGTTTAGCTTATAAATTAGCTATGACTATGCTTATGGAAGGAGCTATTAAACATGCTTGTCCTTTATATGCTGCGGAATTTCGTCATGGTTTAATTGAAAGAGCAGAAAAAGATGTTCCTATGATATTTTTGGAAGCTAATTATCCAGTAGATGCTTTAACTGAAAAGGCAATAAATTTTTCAAATAAATTGGAATGTAAAACTATCACATATAAATTAAAGGATTATGCAAATATTAATGATTTACTTGCACCTCTTATTTTAGTAGTTCCTTTAGAATGGTTTGTATATTACCTTGCTCACTTTAATGGTGAAAATCCTGGAAGTACTAGACATATAGGTAAAGTTCGTTATGAATAAAAAGTTTTAAACTTTTTATTTTTAAAATCTTTTTTTAAATAAAAATTAATAGTTTACAATTAAAAAAATAAGAACTATTTTTTAATTAAAAAAATAGTTAAAAAAAATTTAATTTTATATTTGTTTATTCTAAATCAACAGTATATTTTTCTTCTTGAACTTTAGGAATTTCTAAGAAGATTGTACCTGCATTTGTTTTTGCAGAAATTTCTTTTATTTTTATTTTTGCAGGTAATCTAACTGATCTTTTAGCTTCACCAGTTTTTCTACCTTTAATTAAAAATTCAGGTTGAACATCAGATGGTTTTTCAATGTCTTCAAGTGTTGATGGGAAATTTGCTTTAATTGTAATTTCATTTTCAGATGCTTCTATTTCAATTTGGTCTTTTTCAACACCAGGTAAATCTACTTTTAAGTAATAACAATCACTTACATCTATTAAATCTAAATCAAGTTTGGAAGGGGTTGTTTCTTTATAATCTTGGATTTTTCCATCCATAGTTTTTTGAACTCCTCTAATACTTACCATTAAATCTTCCATGGATTTTCCAAGGTCTGTAGATACTCTATCAACAACATTTTTACCTTTTTCAGCTCTTTTTTCTGCTCTTTCTTTTCCAGTATTAATATCTTCTTTTACTTTTTCTCTGTGAAGATGTGGTTTTTCTTCGTTTTGTTGTTTGTTTTCAACCATTAAATTCAACTCCTTTAAAATTTTATTATAATTTTATTTTATATTTTTATCTATTAAATTTTTTTGCATTATATTAAGTAACTTTAAGTTACTTTATTATATTTAAAACTTTTGTTTTATTAATTTTCATAATTTAATAAATTTATTTAGTAATCATCATTGTTTCGATTAATTTTTTTGACAGAATCAAAAACTTTTAATATTTTATCAATACCTTCTCCTTCGGATGCAGATATTAATAATGGATTTTCATTCATTTTTATAAATTTATCAATATAATCAAATCTATCAGAACCAGTTTCATATTCAGCAATATCAATTTTATTAAATAAAACAATTATTGGGGCACTGAAAACTTTTTGAATTTCTGTTAATAAATTATTTTGATGTTCTAAAGTATAACCACAGGTTTCAGATGCATCAAAGATGAATAAAATAGCATCAGCTAAATCTTCAAGAGCAACCATAGCATTCATTTCAATATCATTCATATCACTAATAGGACGATCTAATAATCCAGGAGTGTCAATAATTTGGATATGTTTCCAATTTCTTTCAATATGTCCAATTTGAATTCCTTTTGTAGTAAATGGGTAATCAGCAATTTCAGGTTCTGCATCTGTTAATTGGCGAAGTAAAGTTGATTTTCCTACATTTGGGAAACCTGCAATTACAATAGTTGTAGCATCAAAATCGATAGTTGGCATATTACGTAATTGGCTTTTAGCAAAATCTAAGAAATCTAAATCTTTACTAATTTTTTTAGCTACACTAGCAACACGACCATAAGCTTGACTTCTAAGTTGTGAAGCCTTCTCTGGAGGGTATCTTCTAATTTTTTTAGCATAATCCTTTTCTAATTGAGTTATAATGCCATATGCCCAATTTAAAGCACCTAATGATTTTTTCAAATCATCAATACCTACAGTTATATCAATATAATCTTGGTAAAATATAGGTAACTCTTCAACAGTTGGTGTTCGATCATTTATCATTTTTAATCGATCTTTAATTACTTGGCATGCAGTTACTACTCTAACTTCTTCAATTCGTTTAGGTTTTAATCTTCTAGGCATTTTTGATGATCTAACTTCATCAGCAGCCTTTTTCCCTCTTCTAAATCCTTTATCTAAAAGTTCATCTGGAGTAGGGATTGTTGGTATCATCATAATTATCACTAATAATCTTTTCTGTAAATATTTATTAAATTTTGTAAAAATTTTTTATTTCATAATTTAAAATAATAAAAAATAGTGCTTAATATTTAATTATGTTTTAAATATATATAAAATTAATATAAAAAAATAGAATTTTAAAAAAATTTTAAAAATTTTTTATTCTTTAAAAATTTCTCCTTGAAATTTAAATATTTTAATATTAACGTCTTTTTTCCAAGTATCTGGATACAAACCTGCTTTAAGGCAAGTATGTGATAAAAATTCTTCTTTCCCCATATTAAATTCTGTTGCTACTTGTGGTAAAAGTAATCCACTATTAAAACCTTTTTTAATAATTAACCCATCTTCACCTAAATTAATTTTTTCAGGATATTCTGAACTTTTTAAAACATTTATTAGTTCAGGTTTTGTTAAAACTGTAATTTCTAAATCAATCTTTTCTAATTCTTCTTTTTTAAGCACAGGAAATCTAGGGTCTGCTGTTGCTGCAGATATAGCTACATCAATAAGTGCTGAAATTAATGGCTTAATTGGTTCAGGATAACCGATACATCCTCTTAGCTCTGAATTTTCATTTATTGTACAAAAAACTCCTAAATCTTCTTTTAAATGTTCGGGACAATCTTGAGGCATATCCATTTTTACATTATTATTTATCTTATCTTCAATAGCTTTTCGAGCAATTTTTAATAAATATTTTCCATCATTTTCACTTATTGTCATTTTTATCAAGCCCCTTATAATTTTTTTAATTACTGCCTCCAACCATAGCATTCAATATTCTAGTGTTAGGACCACCATCTCCAACAGGAGCAATTTGACCATTCTTTCCACAGAATCCAACACTAAATTTAAAATCATTACCTATTGCATCAACATTTTTTAAGGTTTCTAAAATATTTCCTGATAATGATACATCTCTTAATTCTTGACCAATTTCCCCATTTTCTATTTTATATGATTCTACAGCATTGAACTGGAATATTCCTTTTCCTGTATCTACTTGACCTCCTCTAGAACCTTTTAAATAAATTCCTTCAGGTATATCTTCAATCAATTCTTCAAATGAATGATCTCCAGGTTCCAAATAAGTATTACTCATTCTTACAATAGGTTGATCATTAATTGAACTTCTTGCATTACCACTAGATTTCATTCCTAATTTTGAAGCAGATTCTCTTGAAGAAAGTAATGAAACTAATTCTCCATCTTTAACTAGTTGATTTTTATGAGTTTTCACACCTTCTACATCATATTCATAATATCCAAAACCATCCTTATTTGATGGATCATCATAAATATTGATTATATCAGATCCAATTTTATCCCCTAATTTTCCTTTTAAAACAGAATCATCTTGTAAAATTAAATCTGCTTCACTTGCATGACCTAAAGCTTCATGGATAAATACACCAGTTAACTCATTATCCGTAATTATTGGAAATTTTCCAGAAGGCGCAGTACTTGCATTTAAAAGATTTGTAGCTTTTTCCCCTATTTTTCTTCCAAAACTTTCAATATCAGCATTTTTTAGTATTTCATAACCTTTTGCTCCTCCTAAACTTCCATGTCCAAATTGTATTAAATCTCCAGATGATGCTACTGTGTTTAACCATAATCCAATTCTAGTTTCATCTTGTATAATTTCAGTACCTTCACTTGTTACAATTGCAGTTTCAGATTCACTATCTTGATAATTTACGGTAGTACTTATGACTTTACCTACTGATGCGCTTTTATTTGCATCTGCCATTAATTCTTTTTTTTCTTCAATATCTACATCGTTTACTGATATTTTTCTAGGAGTTTTAACTTTATCTTTAACAATATCTGCTTCAGATAATTCAACATCTCCTTTTAAAGATTTTGAAATTTTTATAGCTGTTTGTGTAATGTCATCTAATTTGTTTAAATCATTTGTATAAGCAAATCCCCAAGCTCCATTATTTAGTACTCTTATTCTTGCACCATTAGATATTCCAGTATTAATTTCTTGAATTTTATTATCTTTCATTATAATATTAGTATTATTCCCAGTTCCTGCACGAATATCTGCATAATCTACTTTATCTTGAATTTTAGCTATTATTTTTTCAAAAATGTCTATTTTTGTTTCCATTTTCTACCCACTTTTTAATTTTTATTATTATTTATAACTTTAATTTTTGTTTTTTCTTTTATTTCTTATTTTTTCTTAAGTTTTTTATTAATTTAATTTTTTCATTTACAAATAGTATTCTCTTAAGATTATATATATTATTAATTTAATTTTATATGTAAATAAAATTTTATATATTATAAAAAAAGATTTTAATTTTTCTAATTATTTGTTTTGTTAATTTTGAGTTTGTTTTTTTTAGAAATGTTTATAAACATAATTAATAACAATAGTTATATAGAGATTTTTTTAAACATATAAAAAAATATTATTAAATATAAAAACTTGGAGTGAAAAAATGGTTATAATAATTGGATCTGGGGCTGGAGGAGCTATAATTGCAATGGAATTAGCAAAATCCAATATACCAGTCACAATAATAGAAAAAGGACCATACATAAAAACTAAAGATGCAATCAATTACTATGATAAATCATATGAAAATATGGATTTATTAAAAACAACATGTGTTGGAGGATCCACAATAGTCTCAGCAGGAAATGGAGTAAGAATCTTAGAAAAAGAATTCAAAAATATTGGAATTGATTTATCAAATGAATATAATCAAGTTGAAAAACTTCTTAACATCCATGAAATGGATGATGACCATATAGGCAAAGGAACTCAAAAATTCATCGATATCTCAAAACAATATGGTTTTAAAACACAAAAAATGCCTAAATTTATAAGAGATTCAGAATGTAAAATTTGTGGAAAATGTTCATTTGGGTGTCCGCAAGATGCTAAATGGAGTTCAAAAGATTTTATTGATATAGCTATTAAAAATAATGCAGAATTATTAACAAATACCGAAGCCACAAAAATAATAATAGAAAATGGACAATTAAAAGGAGTAGAAATTAAAAAAGATAATAAAACAAGAATCATAAAATCTAAAGAAATAATACTCGCAGCTGGAGCTATAAATTCTGCAATAATACTTCAAAATTCAGGAATAAACGCAGGAAGAAAATTATTCATAGATCCATTTGTAACTGTAGGAGGATTATTAAAAGATATTCATTATAATACAGAAGTTCAAATGAATGCTTTAGCCATAGGAAATGATTATATTTTATCCCCACACTTTTCTACATATGCTGCATCATTCCTTAAAGAAAATGGTTATGATATTGAGAATAAAGATATATTAAGTATAATGGTTAAAATTCCAGATGATGGACTTGGAAAAATAGAAAATGGGAAAGTAATCAAATATAATTCTATAAATGATATAAAGCGTTTAGCTGAAGGTTCAGCTGCTGCGGGTGCAATATTAACTACAGCAGGAGTAGATCCAACAACAATTACTTCAACCGTTTTTAGAGGAGCACATCCTGGAGGTACTGCTGCAATTGGTGAGGTTGTTGATAAAAATCTTCAAACCAATATAACTGGTTTATATGTAGCGGATGCAAGTGTTATACCTTGGTCCCCTGGAAAACCCCCTATATTACTCATATTAGCTTTAGCATTAAGATTAGCAAATCATTTAATTGAAGAATATTCATAATAAAATTTTTTCTTTATTTTTTTTAAAATAGTTTATTTATCTCTTCTTCATTTATTATTCTTTCACAATAATGGCATCTAAGAAGTAAAGGGTCTTTTTTTATAACATAAAACTTACTTTTTATTGGTTCTGGAGTGTTACTAATACATTTAGGATTAATACATTTAATGATAGATTCTAATTCATTTCTAAGAGTAACTTGAGCTTTAGAAATAATTTCATAATCTCTTATAATATTTATAGTTGCATTAGGTGAAATTAACGCAATTTGATCTAATTCATCATTATCTAATTCTCTATTTTCTATCTTAACAATATCTTTTTTACCTCCATCACCAGAAGAAACATTTATTGCTAAAGAAACATTAGATTCTCCATCAGGAAGTCCTAAAATTCTCATTACATATAATGATTTATTTGCTGTAATGTGATCAATTACAGTACCATCTTTAATAGGTTTAACTTTAAGCTCAGGTTTTATCATAATAACATCTATATAAAATAATTTATTTAAAATTTATGAAAAAAAGTATTAATCTAATAAGATTAGTTTTAAAAAAATATTTAAAAAAAAAGAAGTTAAGGATAATAAATATCCTTAAGCTATGAAAGATTCTATAAATTTAGCATATGCAGGTCTTGTAATGAATACTCCAATAAGTACACCTAATATTGTGGTAAATGCAAAACCAGCAATAGTACCTATACCACTACTACCTCTAGCAAATCCAATATATGTTAAAGGTAACATAGCTGCAATTAAAGTACCTGCAGAAGCAAATATAATGAATAATGCATTTTTAACATTCATTCTTGCTCGAACATGTTTATGTTTTGATTTATCAGATTGATGTGTAAGTACTTCATCCGTGATAATAATTTGATCGTCAATACCCGTACCAACACTTGCAATTAAACCCGCTATTGCAGCCAAATCAATATTCCAACTAATTAATGATGCAACACCTAAAACAATCAGCACTTCTGATAAACTTGTTATCATTATAGGAACAACTAATATTGGTTTTCTATACCGAATATACACAATTCCACTAATTACTAATATTGCTAATAACCCTGCAATACATGTACCTTCTAAAAATTCCTGACCTAATTCAGCGGAAATCGTATTTGAACCAACAACATGAACTTTGACTGGTAATGATCCTGTTTTAAGTACAGTATAAACCGTATTTGCTTTAGATTGGGTTTCTTGAACAGTATCTTCACTACCCGTAACCTCTAAATCGGTAACAGGTTCACCAGTAGCTAATTCTGCAGATAAACTTGGAGGATCATTATCTATAGGTTTACCATCTAAGTACATTACTACCTTTTGCCCAGATTTACCTTTAGCCACATCAGCAAAATGTTTAGCTCCATCTGTTGTCAAAGTAAATGGCACAATCCAAGAAGTTTCTCCTTGTACTTTATAACTATCAACACTCGCAACATCATTTCCAGTTAAAGCTGTTTGATTATCAATTTTAGCAGTAAATACTCCAGGATTACCAATCAAACGCTCAACTTCAGAAGGAGACTTACCAGCCATTTCAATAATTACTCTTTGATCTCCACTTTCACGAACTTTTACATCTGAAACTCCATATAAATTAAGACGTTTATCAAGAACAGTTGTGACAGTTTTCATAGTACTACTATTAACTGGTTCATCTAATTGTAACTGGATGGAAGATCCACCTTTTAAATCTAAACCTTCATCAATTCCTAAAGCCGCTACACTAATTATACTAATTAAAATAAATGCAATTAACAGAATTACTTGTTTATCTCTCAAAAACTCTTTAATTTTCTTCTTGTTTTTCATTCTGATCTCTCCAGATAAACTCTTAAAATTGTTAAATTCATACACCAAGTTGTAAGTATATCAGCACATAGGCCTAAAATAAGTACAGATGAAATACTAGTTAATGTAGAAGCTTCAGGTATTAAAAATGCTGTAACAATATATAATACAACCATAGCAGATATAGCTGATATTGACATTGTTAAACCAGTTTCCATAGCATCACTTGCTCTTTTAACTACAGTTCCGTCATGTCTTTTCAGTAATCGAGTAGTAAGTAAAATATCTGTGTCAACACTGTAACCAATAAGCATTAATAATGCACCAACAGATGCTATACTTAAAGGTATTTTGAATAAAGCCATTCCTCCAATAGCAATTACAATATCGCATAATGCTGCAAGAATAACCGCAACAGAAGGCACAGGCTCTCTAAATACAATAAATACAGTTATTGCCATAAATATAAATGCAAATAATAATGCCCAATAAACTTGACCCATTGCTTCTTGACTTAATACTGGCCCAATTGCATTAAAACTCGCAACTTTTCCATTATCTCCTAAAGCTGAAGTAAATGCCGTATCGTTAATACCATTACTTATATCAACAGTAACTTTCTTTGAATCGGCTCCATTACTATAAACACTAATATCAGAGGTATTTAAACTATCGGATAATTGAGATTGCAAAGCACTTGGACTAATATTACTAGTTAATTGAACTTCTGCAGTGGAACCTCCTTTTAATTCAATACCTTGATCAACACCTACAAAAGCAATAAGTGCTAATGCTATAATAGTTATAATTATTGGAACGAAAATTACTTTTTTGTAAGATTCCATAAATTTTTCAAACATTTCTATTCATAACCATATAATTTTTAAAACTAATTTTTTCTAATAAAAAAATAGTTAATATATTTTAATTTAAAATTAATAATTCAATAATTATAATAAAATAAAGTGTTTAATCTTATTAAAAATCAATTATTAATTTTAAATTGTTTTATAATGTAATAATCTAGCTGTAATTTAAAATAAATTAATTATAATGAAAATCTTTCATATATGTTTAAAGTTAGATTATAAATATATTATATGAATAAAGATTTAAAGTTTTGTATAAAACTTAAAAAATAATAAAAATAGATAATTTTTAAAATATAAAAAATTAGTATATATAAATTTTAACTGTAAATACTTAAATCCAATAATCTTGCAATATTAAAACTATCATCTGCAATTTGATTTAAATTTTTATCTTTAGTTTTAAGAGTAAAAGTTTCTATTACACGCCCACCTCTAACTTCTACCTTTTCACTCATTCTTTTAATAGCATTTTTGCCGCCAGAATTGGACATAGTAGCGAATAAAACAACATCTTTTCCTTTCAAATCTAATTTATCTATTAAAGTAATTATTGCAGGAACTGGATTACTAGCCCATGTAGGAGTTCCAATATAAATCAAATCATAATCAGAAATATTAATATTAGAAGGAGTAATTTCAGTTTTACTTTCCCTAAAAGCATCTATACTAGAACTAAATTTACTAAAAAATCCACTTCGTTTCTTAATATCTTTAACTCTAATAATATCACTAGATAATTCATGTGCTAAAGTTTCAGCAACTATTTTAGTATTTTCACTTTTTGAATAATATATAATTAAAGTTTTCATGCTTTCATGTTCCATTTTTTTTCTAAATTTTCAATAATAAACATCAAATATTTAAGGGTGCATACCATAAGTTTCTAAACCTTCAGTTTCATCAAATCCACATAAAAGATTCATATTATGGATAGCTTGACCAGAAGCCCCTTTAACTAAATTATCAATAGCAGATACAATTACTAATCTGCCAGTTTCATCAATCTCAAAACATCCTATATGAATATAATTAGATCCACGAACAGAACTTAAACGTGGCATTTCTCCTTCGTCCATAATTTTCACGAAAGGTTCATCTTTATACTGGTTAATATAAATATCACGTATTTCTTCACTACTAATATCATTATATTCATCTTTTAAAAAACTATGATTTGTAGTTAAAATGCCTCGAATCACAGGAACTAAATGAGGAGTAAAAGATACTTTAACATCAGAAAATAATCCTAATTCTTGCTGAATTTCAGGCATATGTCTATGACTAGTTACTTTATAAGGGTTAATATTATCTCCAATATTCGGATAATGACTTGATTCTGTAGGTTTAATACCAGATCCACTAACTCCAGATTTACTATCAAAAATACATCTACTTAACATTTTTGCTTTTGATAAAGGAAAAGCAGATAATATGGATCCAGTTGTGAAACATCCTGGATTAGCAACAAGTTTAGCTTTTTTAATCTCTTTTCTATGAATTTCTGGAAGACCATATACAGCATTTATTTTACCAGTATGTTTAAAACCATACCATTTTTCATAAATATCATAATCATTAAATCTGTAATCTCCACTTAAATCAATGACTTTAGCACCAGTATCTAAAAGTTCTGGAACAATCTTCATTGAAGCTCCATGGGGGGTTGCTGTAAAAACAATATCAGCATTAATATCACTTAATTTTTTATTACTAAATTTTAAACCAGTATCCCTAAGATTAGGATGAACTTTATGTAGAGGGATGTTATCATATTTTCTAGAAGTAATATCTGTTATTTTCACTTCTGGATGGTTTAATAAAAATCTAATTAATTCTCCACCAGTATATCCACTTGCCCCTATAATAGCTACGTCTATCATTTTTTTTACACCAATAAAATAATAATTTATATTATGTTTTATTTTATATAAACTCTTTTTCTTTTGATTAAATTAATATATCGCAATGTTTTTGTATCATAATTTAAAATTTAATTAATTTTAATAGATTCTTTTTCAGAGTTAACAATCTTTTAAATTTTCTTTACCATAATTTGTTTCTTTAATCTTTTTTATAATTTTACAACTACTATCTAAATCTGCTTTATGGTAACTTTTTACTTTTTTAACTTCAATATTTAAATTCCTATCCTTCAAACTTTTTCGAAGTTTATCTAAATCAAAATCTTGATCTGCACCTATAGCTATTATGTCAGGTTTTATTTCTTCAACTATTTTAAACATATCTCCATCATGCCCAAGGTAAGCTTCATCTACGGGTTTTAAATATTTCACCATTTCTAATCGTTGTTTCTCATTTATAATAGGTATTCTTTTTCGTTTTTTAACTGTTGAATCTTTAGCTACTACAACTACTAATTCAGCATTCTCGCCACCTAACTCTTTAGCTTTTTCTAAATATAAACCATGACCTGGGTGGATTATGTCAAAAGTACCACTTGCCATTACTTTCATTTTAGAATTCACCTTTTAAACTTTGATATTTTAATGCATCATCTATTTTGATTTTATCTTTATACAATGCTGAACCTATTACAATACCCTTAACTCCAGTTTTAGATAATTTTTTAACATCTTCTATTGTAGTTATCCCTCCAGAGTAAACAATTGGAATATTTACAGATTTTACTAATTTTAATATAGGGTCTATGTTAAAACCATTAAGTAAACCTTCTACATCCACATTTGTGAATAATATACTTCCAGCACCATATTCTTCAAATTCTTTACTAATTTCTGTAGCGGTTTTATTAATCTTTTCTTGCCATCCTTTTATAACAACTTTAGAATTTTTACTATCTAAAGAAATCATTATCCTATCTGCACCATATTCTTCAGATAATTTGGTTATTGTTTCGGGGTGTTTGATTCCCATTGTGCCAATAATTAATCTTTCAATATCTAAATTAAGTAAATTTTCAGCATATTCAATACTTCTTATACCTCCACCTAATTGAATAGGAACATTTACTTCATTTAATATTTTTTTAATAGTTTCAATATTAGTTTCACCATTTAAAGTCCCATCTAAATCAATTACATGAACAGTATTAGCACCTTTATCTTCCCAATACTTTGCAACTTTCTCAGGATTATTAATCACTACTTGTTCGGTTCCAGGTTCGCCCTGAACTAATTGAACACATTTTCCACCTTTAATATCCACTGCAGGCATTATTAACATTTCATCTTTTTTAAACATATTAAAAACCATTTATTTAAGAAAATTTTAATAAAAAAATTTTAATTTTTAAATAATATATACTACTTTAATATTTAAAAGGTATGATATATATTTATAATTACAAAAAAATTTTGCAAAGGATTTAATAAAAATGAAGAGAACAGCATTAAAAATTGGTTATATTGGTACAAATTTTCATGGATTCCAAAGACAACCTAATCTTAGGACAATAGAGGAAGAACTTATTAATACTTTGCAAAGATTAGAATATTTTGATGATTTAAAAAAAGCAAGATTCCGTATTGCAGGTCGAACAGACAAGGGTGTTCACAGTTTAGGTAATGTGATTAGTTTTCAAAGTGAAAAAGAAGTACTTGTAAATCAAATCAATACAAATCTTCCAGATGATATTCAAATATTAGGAAAAGCTCCTGTACGTTTTGGTTTTAAACCTCGTTATGCTCAAATGAGACAATACCGGTATGTTTTATTTGATTCAGATTTAAATATGGATTTATTACATCAATGTGCAGATATTTTTAAAGGAACACATAATTTTATAAATTTTTCAAAAAGAGAACAAAAAACACCTATAAGAACTATAGAAGATATAAAGATTTCAACACCATTATTCAATGAAGAATTAAAATTTAAAAATAATAATTTAACTAATTTAAATAATTCTTGTTCCCCCATATTTATCGATATATTTGGAGAAAGTTTTCTGTGGAATATGGTACGTAAAATGATGAGAATCTTTGTTTTAGTAGGTAAAGAAAAATTATCATTAGAACAAGTTGAAAGATTATTAAATCCAAAAATCAATGAAGAAAAAGCATGTATTAAAGTTATGGATGCTGATCAATTAATCTTAATGAATATTCAATATGATAATATAAATTTTTCAAATGATGATTATGCTATTGAAAGATTTAAAAGAATATTAACAAAAAATCTACTAAATTATCAACGGAACTATTCTTTAACTGAAAGTATAATTAATTCATTAAATGATATTTAACAAATTCAAGCTTCTTTAAATATATTAAAATAATTAATAAATTATTATAGTTACATTAAATATAATCGTTAATATAAACTAATGGATTTTTTCTAACTACTCCCACTAAATTTTTTAAATAGGGAGTTTTACTAAAAATTAACATGATAAGATACGGAATTATGAAAGCTATAAAGAAACATATCCAAGACATGTAATAAAAATTACTTGGAGTAAAATATACTTTCATTATTATTCCAATTATAAATTCATACATAAGAAATATTCCTATAGTTATCTTAGATAAATGCATTAAAAATTTATAATATAATCTGTTTTTATTTTCCTTTTTATAGATACTTGTTGCATTTTTCAAGAATATGAATAAACCAGCGGATTGTAAAATCATATAAACACTATAACGATTGAATATAGTTATATCATTACCGGGACTAATTGCAGGTGATAAAATTGGTAATAATATGCTCATCAATATAAATAAAACTAATCCAAAATTTTTATTGTTAAATATCTTCCATCTAGTATTCATTAAATAGTAACCTAATATAACAAATCCAATAGGTCCCATAAAATAATTAATATATAATGCTAAATCTATATTGAATGTACTTTTTAATAAGCAAACTATTAACCAAATAACTAAAAAATATTCTGCCTCTCTAAGAGGAGTATTCTGAACCCAAGATTTAAGTATAGGTAAGAAAAGGTAAACCCCAAAAATTAACCACATATAACTATATTGAGTTGAAAACCAAGATTGTGCAAAGAATACACTTTTAAAAAGATCATAAAAACCGAGAACAGTAAAAGATTTTATACCGAAAAAATTCATTAGTTCAGGGTGGAATCCACATATTATTATAACAAGTACTGTAAGTAGTATTGAAAAAAATATTAAAGGAGTAGCCATACCCCAAAATCTATCTTCTAAAAATTCTCTTATTCTCCAATTTTCTTGCAAAAAACTTCCAACTAACATTAAAAAAAGTGGAACTCCAAAATTAAATGAAGAATTTCCAATATCTGCAAGTAACCAATTAATATTTGCAAAATTAGGTGTTGCTGTCATCACTGGAGGGTATATGCATACATGTGAAAAAATTAAAGATATTATAGCAATAGGGGGTAAAATTTTAAAAAAATTGTTTGATAATAGTGGTTCCTTTACTTTTTCCATGCTGTATCAACTCATTCTAAAATTAAAATTAGAGTATTATTTAAAAATTAATATTTTTAGTTAATTTATTAAAAATAGTTATTATATAATTTTTTTATCAAACTTATTTATAACTTTTTTGCTCTTTTTTACAATTTTTGTCAAAAAATTAGGATGATTTTAGTTTGAATCTTATTTTTATTTTTAACATAATTTATTAATATTTTAAATTCACTAAAAATGTTAAATTCATTATATTTAAATGATTTAAAATTAAAATTAATCAATAATTAATAAAAAATATTATAAAAAATTTATAAATTAATAATATTTTTTTTCATTGGAGATAATTTATGAAGATATCTATTGTACTTGGAACAAGACCTGAAATAATTAAAATGGCTTCTGTTATGGATGAAATAATAGATCGAGGTCATGAATTACTTTTAATTCATACAGGCCAACATTATGATAAAGAAATGTCTGAAACATTTTTTAAAGATTTAAAATTACCTTTACCAAATTATAATATTCATGTAGGATCTGGATCTCATGGTAAACAAACAGGTAAAATGATGGAAGGAATTGAAAAGGTTTTAATTAAAGAAAAACCTGATATTTTACTTGTTCAAGGAGATACTAATGCAGTACTTGCAGGAGCATTAGTAGCAGTTAAATTACATATACCTGTAGGCCATGTAGAAGCAGGTCTTAGATCATTTGATGAAACAATGCCTGAAGAGATTAATCGTAAAGCAGCGGATGTTTCATCTAAATTATACTTTGTTCCTACAGAAGAATCTGCAATTAATTTAATTAGTGAAGATATTTCTCGTAAACGAGTATTCATAACAGGGAATACAGTAGTTGATGCATGTTATAGAAACTTGCAGATTGCAGAGAATAGGGACATTTCTGAGTATGAAAAAGAATTAGCAGATTTAGATATTGATAATATGGATAATATTCTCACATTAACAATGCATAGAGCAGAAAATGTTGATGTGAAACAACGATTGAACAGTATAATAGATGCACTAATCGAATTAAAAGATATGAATATAATTTTCCCAATCCATCCTAGAACTCGAAAAACACTTGAAAACTTTGGATTATTAGAAAAACTTAATAAATATGATCATATTCATATTATAAAGCCTGTTGGTTATTTAGATTTCCTTGTTCTATTATCTAAATCAACTTTAATCTTAACTGATTCTGGGGGATTACAAGAAGAAGCTATAACTTTAAATATTCCAGCATTAACCTTAAGATATAATACTGAAAGACCTGAAACAGTTTCTGCAGGAGGTAATATTCTTGTAGGTTCTGATAAAGATGTAATTTTAGATAATGCTTCTAAAATTTTAAATAATCCAGATTTTGCAAATAAAATGAAAAATGCTAAAAATCCATATGGAAAAGGAAACACAGCTAATGAAATTTTAACTTGTATAGAAAAATTTTATAAAAATAATAAATTAGCACTAGTTTCACCTGATAAAGTCATGTCAACATTTAATAGGGAAATGAAATTAATCACTGAAGATGTTACAGTTAAAGAATTTGAAGATAAATATAATGCATTAATACAATTTGTTTTCAGTGAAAATGCAATTTTCCCAAGTGATGATTTAAATATTAAAAATAAATTCATATTATATAAAATTTATAGTTAAGTAATTTTATTATTTAACTCAATTATTTTTACCTATTTTTTTTAAGAATATTATATAAAAGAGTAATTTTTATGGTGAGTAATTTAAGTAATTGTGATGAGAATTCAATTCTACTTTTTGAATATTTTACCGCAAATGGAATAAATGATATGTCAATTATATCTGAAGCTACTGGTATGATTAAAGAATTAGCTGATGACTTAAAACATTTAGATATTTACCTTATAGTTTCTAAAAAATTTAAAAATTTATTTGAAGATCTAGACGTTAAAATAATATTTATTAACGAACCATTAATTCATTGGTTAGAAAAGAATGCTTGTAAATTTAAAAAATCGATTTTTATAGCAGATGAAGAAGATGAACATCTATTTAACATAACAAAAATTCTTGAGGATAATCATCTTAAATTATATTGTTCTAATTCAGAAAGTATCATTACTTGTACAAATAAATATTTAACTCATGAATTGTTAAAAAATCTTGTAAATCAACCATTAACTTATAAAATTAAAATTGATTCATATTCCAATTTCAAAAATGAAATTTTAAGTATTTATAATGAATTCAATAAATATAAGGATACTAAATTAATTATTAAGCCTATTAATGGTGTGGATTGTGAAAGAGTATCTTTAATTTCGAAAAAAGATGATTTAATTAATTTTAATAATATTTACCCTAAAGGGACAACTGTTCTTATTCAAAAATATATAGAAGGGTACTCTTGTAGTGTAAGTCTCTTAACTGATGGGGATCATGCAATTCCTTTAAGTTTAAATAAGCAGAATATCTTATTCGGTAAAAAAGATATTTCTTATAATGGTGGGGAGCTTCCATTTAATCATCCATTAAAAAATCAAGCTTTTAAACTTGCAACTGATGCTGTTGAAACCGTTAAAGGCCTTAAAGGTTTTGTTGGTGTGGATTTAATTTTAGGGGAAGAAGTAACCTTTTTAGAAATAAATTCACGATTCACTACACCTTATGTTGGATTAAAAAAACTAGTAAATTTTAATATAGGAGAAACAATAATTAATTTATTAGATAATAAAATTAATATTCAAAAATTAAAAGAAAATATCTTATTAAATGGTAAAGTAAAATTTACTAAAGAAGAAAATGAATTAAAAATTGAAGAATTTAATTAATATTTTTAAAATACGAGGATTATTATTTATGAAAGTAGCAGGTTTTGATATTGGTGGAGCCAATACAGATTTAGCAATAATAGATTTTAAAGACAATGAAATTAAAGAGGTACAAACAGATTTTGAATACCTTCCTATGTGGCGTAAAAGCCAAGAGTTAGGCGAAACTCTTGTAAGATTAATTGAAAATATTTGTCCTTTGGATGAAATTGATGCTGTTGGTATATCTATGACTGCTGAATTAGTTGATGCATATTCAACTAAAAAAGAAGGAGTTTTAGATGTTATTAACAAATCAGAAAAAGAATTCAATGTTCCTGTAGGTATTGTTGGTATTGATGGGATGTTAAGCTCTTCTGATATTAAAAAACAACCGATTAAAGCTGCAGCTGCTAATTGGGTGGCTACTGCAGAAATTGCAGGTATTATGGAAGAAGACTGTGTGTTTGTTGATACTGGAAGTACAACTACTGATATAATACCAGTTAAAAATGGTTCAGAATGTGCTAAGGGACGTTCTGATTTTGAAAGATTAGCAACTGGTGAATTAGTTTATACTGGAACACTTAGAACAAATTTATCCAGTTTCTTAGATAAAATACCATTTGATGGTATGGAGTATAGAGTAGCATCAGAGTTATTTGCAATTACAGCAGATGTTTATACAGTTTTAGATTTAATTTCCCCTAATGATTATGTTTGTGATACTTGTGATGGTCAAGGTAAATCTAAAGAAGAAGCAATGAGAAGAATTTCTAGAGTCTTATGTGCAGATTTAGATATTTTATCTCCTGAGGATATTGTTGAAATTGCACAATATATTCATCAAGCACAAGTTGCACAGATTGCTACTGCTTTAGATGAAGTTGCTTCAAGAGAAAATTTAGACATTGTTATAACAACTGGTTTAGGTAAAGATATTCTATGTAATGAAGCGGCTTTAAGTTTAGATTTAAGAGTTAAACCTATGGATATGTTATTGTCTGATGAAGAATGTGTTGTTGCTCCAGCTATAGGAACTGCTATAATGATGGAAAAATTCATCAGTTAAATTTATTTTTTTGAGGTGGTGATTTGATATGGGAAAAAAGAAAAAATCAAATCTTTTAAAATGGTTATTGATTTTAACAGTAATAATACTAGTTGTTTTTTCTTTTATTAATAATTGTCAAACTACTACTGTAGGTTATAATGATTTAGGGCAAGTTGTCAAATATAATTATTCTCATTATTCAAATCCTGATGTTAAAATTGCTGTTGTTTCTGGTATGCATTCACGTGAATCCCTACATCAATGGGTTTTACCTGAAGTTTGTAAATTTTTAACACTATTTAATAATGTTGAAGTTGATAATTATAAAGTCACTGTTACTTCAAATCCTCAAGATTTTGATATTGGTCGGGCTAATGGTGAATCTTTGGTTCATGATTATGTTGTTGATGATGTAGCTGATTCAGATTATGATTTAGTGATAATTGGTCATGATCATGAAGAAGGTTATGGTGATGGTTATTATATTGCAACACCAAGTATGGATTCTTCCTCTGTTGATTTAGCTTCTGCAGTGATGGAAAAGTTGTCAGATTTTAATTATTATAAACGAAATTCAGACAATTCTGCAAAAAGTTCTAGTATTACATCAGTTGATAATCCAATTGTAGCTACTGGTACTAATTTGTTTGTTTATGAAATACCTGAAGATGATTTTATATTATTTGCTTTTATTAATTCATATAGGTTAATATCAGAATCTTATAATGTTTTAGCTTCATAAACACTAGGTAGCTTTTAAAAATAGTTAAATCTTTATTTTTTGAAGAGTAAATCTTAAAGTTAGTTAGGTCTTTAACTGTTTTATCCTTGTTAAAGCTTAAGAAGGGGATGATTTAAAAACTTTAAGATTTCCTCTAGAAAAATAGACTTTTTATAGTAGTTGCTATTTTTCTAATTAGAAGTTTTTAATTTATATTATTTAATATTTTCTATTTAATTTTATGGCTTGTTTTTTAATTTTTTATTTTATCGATTAAATATTCAATTATTATTCTTATAAATGAATATTTTTATTAGTTTAATCATTTTTTTAATTATTAATATCTTAAGCGATTTTTAATGTTATATTTTGAAAAAATATTAGTTTTAAATGTTTAATATTTAATACCAAACATCTTTTATTCCAAGTAAATAAGCTATTGTATTGGAACTTAAATGTAAAATTAAAGTGATAAATGCTATGATTAAAACGAAATCTATACTTAAAGGCACTATGAATGATATTAAAAGAAGTGACATTATTACGAAGTCTAATTGATCTAAGAAAGGTGCAGGTTTACCACTAGAAATTCCTAAACGTCTTTTAATGAAACTTCCCACAGCATCTCCTAATAATGCACCAAAAGCAAGAATAAATCCTAAAATTAATCCATTAGGTATGCTTTGAAAAACGTTTAGAGTTATTATTCCTCCACTTATTTGGGTTAAATTAATACTTAAAAAACCCTGAATACCTCCAACTAAAGTTCCTAAAATTGTCCCGGAAATAAATCCTTTCCAAGTTACTCCGTTACCTATAATTCTATAACCATCTGAAAGAGTTTTACCTTTATCCATAGGTGTTCCTCCACCAAAAGCAAGACCACTAAGGTTAGAAACATAAGCAGGTAACATAAAATAAATTGCGATTGCACAACTAATTAAAAAATTAACTAAATTAATTACCATAATTGATTTTCCATAATAAAAATATATTTTTGTTATATTAGAATTATTCTCTACAAACTATTTAAATTAGATTGTAATATAAGTAAAACAAAATTTTTTATTAATATTTAAGTTTAAATAGTAGGAATAGTAATATATAATAAAGTTAAGATGTATTTATGTTAATCATTTACTATATAAATGATATGTCTAAACTTAAATTAATTTAAATGTAAAAATTATGCAATATAATTTATAATTTAATACAATAATCATTATTATTTAATTAATTAACATTTTTTATAAAAAATACTTTTAATTTTTTCATTACTTAAAAAATAGTAGGGTTAATAATAAAATTACTCATTATAATTAATTATTCCTATTTTTTATAAAAATTTTAACAAAAACATTTAAAAAGAAGGATTTTTAAAATTATTCGGTGATAAAATGGAAATAAAACAAACTGTTAGTTTATGCCCAACATGTCTTAAACCTGTTCCTGCAGAAGTTTATGAAAAAGATGGAAAAATATTTATTAAAAAAACATGTCCAGAACATGGAGAATTTAATAATACTTATTGGGGATCTTCTGATCTTTATGGAAAATTAGAAAAATATACTCCTCTAATAAAACCAGCAGATAATCCTCAAGTCGAAAAAAAAGGTGGCTGTCCGAATAATTGTGGAATTTGTGAACAACACGAATCAACAACAGTTTTAGGATTAATTGATGTTACAAATAGATGTAATTTAAGATGTCCAATATGCTTTGCAAATGCAGCAGCTTCTAAATCATTATATGAACCTACTTTTGATGAAATTAAAGAAATGCTTCAAAATTTAAGAAACATTGAACCAAGAGGATGTCCAGCTATACAATTCGCAGGTGGAGAACCAACTGTAAGAAAAGATTTACCTGAATTAATTAAATTAGCTATTGATTTAGGATTTTCCCATACTCAAATTGCTACAAATGGTATACGATTAGCTAAAAAAGAAGGTTATGCTAAAGAATTACGTGAAACTGGTTTAAATACAGTTTACTTACAATTTGATGGTGTTACAGAAGAACCTTATCTCGTTGCTAGAAACAAAAACTTATTATCTGTTAAATTAGAAGCAATTGAAAAATGTAGAGAAGCAGGTTTAGGAATAGTTCTAGTACCTACTTTAGTTAAAGGCATAAACGATGATCAAGTTGGAGATATCCTAAGATTTGCAATGAAAAATATAGATATCATACATGGAGTTAATTTCCAACCAGTATCATTTTCAGGAAGAACTCCTCATGAAGAAGTAGAAAAACAAAGAATCACCATCCCAGATTTCATTAATTTAGTGGATGAACAAACAAATCATGATATTATACCTGATGATTTCTACCCTCCTTCATTTGTTCAACCAATTTCACGTTTTGCAGGAGCATTACAAGGATCAGAACCTCCAGTTTACTTAAATTGTCATGAACATTGTGGTGTTGGAACATATGCATTCTTACAAGGGGATGAAGTTATTCCAGTAACTCGGTTTATAGATGTAGAAAAATTAATGGATTTATTAAACAAATATACTGATGAACTAGAAGAAGGAGGTTTTGGAAAACAAAAAAGAGTTATTGCCAAAGCTATTAAAAATGTCCCTAATGTAGTAGATTCTGATAAGACACCTGATATTTTAAATATGAAAAAAATATTACTAGATATTTTTAAAGAAAGATCTTATGAATCTGTTGGAGAATTCCATAAACACGCATTACTTGTTTCATGTATGCACTTTATGGATCCATTTAATTTCGATGCAGATAGAGTAAGAAAATGTATAATTCATTATGCAGTTCCTGATGGTAGAATAATACCATTTTGTACAATGAACTCTATTTACAGATCAGAAATAGAAAAAGAATTTTCAACCCCTCTTAAATCAAAATTACTCCAATATAATGATAAAACTTCAAAAGAAGAATAATCTTTTAAGTTTAAATTTTAATTTTTTTCAATATTTTAACAAAAAATAAAAACTTGATGATTTCAATGATGATAAAAACCCCTTCTAGATTACATATGACATTAATAGATTTAAATGGATCATATGGCCGATTTGATGGTGGAGTAGGATTAACTCTAGCTAATCCTCATTTTATATTAAAAAGTGAGGAAACTGAAAAAGGTATCACTATAGGCTTTGATGATAACATAACAAATCCTGAAATATTAGATGAATGTATTACAAAAATTTCTAACTCTGCAGAAAGAGTTATAAATCATTTTAATATTGAATCTGGTTTCCATTTTCAGGTTAAACAAGCATATTTCCCTCATTCTGGTTTAGGTTCTGGAACACAAATTTCTCTTGCTACTGGAAAATTAATATGTGAACATATTGGTCAAAATATTTTATCTCCTAATTTAGGAGCTATTGTTGGAAGAGGGGGAACTTCAGGTATTGGTACTTTCTCTTTTGACTTAGGTGGTTTCATTGCTGATGGAGGGCATAGTTCTAAAGAAAAATCAACATTTTTACCTTCTTCCGCTTCTGGAGCTAGACCTCCACATCTTATTGGACAATATGATTTTCCAGAAGATTGGAATATTTTGATAGCCCTTCCTAGTGCAGATAATAGTGTTACTGGAAATAAAGAAGTTAATATTTTTCAACATTATTGTCCTGTACCTAAAAATGAAGTGGAACAAATCTCTCATGTTGTTTTCATGAATCTTATACCATATTTATTAGAACATGATATTGAAAATTTTGGTGCTAGTATTGACATGATTCAAACAAGAGGTTTCAAAAAAATAGAAGTGAGTCTTCAACCTCCTAAACTTGTAAATTTAATGAATTTTATGCGTGATAATGGTGCTTATGGTGTTGGAATGAGTTCATTTGGACCTGTAACTTATACTATTTATGATAAAAGTAATAAAGATATAGTTAAAGCAACTGAAGAATATCTTGATGGTGACGGTATAGTTATAACAACTAAAGCACAAAATCATGGTTATGAGTTAACAAAATAAGATAAAATATTTTTTCTTACAAAAAAAGTGAAAAATTATGAAAGAATTAAAAGGTAAAGTTTGGGAATTTGGGGATAATATTGATACTGATGTAATTATCCCTGGAAGATATCTTAGAACATTCAATCCAAAAGATTTAGCAGAACATGTACTTGAAGGTGAAAGACCTGAATTCACGGCTAATGTTAAAAAAGGAGATATTATTGTAGCTAATGAAAATTTTGGTTGTGGTTCCAGTAGGGAACAAGCACCTTTAGCAATAAAAACTGCAGGTGTTACAGCTATAATAGCTAAATCATTTGCGAGAATATTCTATCGTAATGCAATTAATATAGGTTTACCAGTTATTAAAGCTAATGTAATTGCAAAAGATCAAGATATTTTATCTATAAATCTAGAAAAAGGTCAAGTAATAAATGAAACTACCAATGAAAGCTTTAATATAGAACCTTTCGAAGAGTTCATGTTAAAAATATTATCTGATGGTGGTATTGTTAATCATTATTTAAAAGAAAAAAATGAATAACTTTATCTTTTTTCTGAAAATATTAACTTATTCTTTTATAAAATCTTAAAAAATAGAAATTTCTTTTTTTAATATAATTGAATATAAATTGATTAATTAATAAATAATAAAAAAATTTAATAGGAGGTGCCAATTATGGAGTGTCCAATTTGTGGTTCTAAAACCGCTACAATACTAAAAACTAAAAAAATTAACTCTAAAAAAAATTCTCGACGTGAATTATTATTAAAATGTGAAAATTGTGGTCAAGTATACAATGAATCAATCATAGAAGAAAAACCTCAAACTTATAGGTTAGTTATAAGTGAACATGAAGATTCTTTTAAAACTTCAGTGGAATTATTCCCTGATCAAGAATTAAATGTAGGAGATTATTTACAAACAAATTTTGGAAAAGTTGAAATTACTTCTTTAGAAACTACTCAAAGAAGAGAAAGTCATGTTAAAGCTCGGGATGTTAAAACTATTTGGGCGAATTCAAAAGAGATTCCTGCAAGATTTGGAATTAGTGTTGATTTACATGGTAAAGTAGCATCATTTAAAGTTGAAACTGTACGTGACTTTAAAATTAGTGTTGATGATGTATTTAAAATTGACAATTATATTATAAATGTTTATATGATTAAAACTGAAGATCGTAAGACTAGTAAAGGATTTGCTAAGGCAAGAGTTATTAAACGTGTTTATGGTCGGCCAGTTAATTTAAAACGTTATGATTATGATTTAACAGAGAGTATTGTAAGTAAAAAAGCATTAGAATAAAAATATTTTTAAAACTTTTTTTAGAGGTTTGAATCTTAATGAAAGTATATATTGAAACTTATGGATGTACATTTAATCAAGCTGATTCTCAAATTATGGCAGGAAATTTGATAGAAGGTAATATTGATATTGTAAACTCCGCTGAAAAAGCAGATGTCATTATAATCAATACTTGTTATGTGAAATTACCTACAGAAAGTAAAGTAATTAACAAAATAAAAAATTATCAAACAAAGTTCCCTAATAAAAAAATTATTATTAGTGGATGTATGGTTGAGGTAGATCCAAAAAAATTAAACGATATAGGTCCTAACTGTTCATGGATTGGACCCCATCAATTAAATAAAACAGTCCCTATTGTTAAAAAGGCCTATGATGGTGAAGTAAGTCGTGCTTATGGTTTATCAAAAGATTCTAAAGTGGGTGTTCCTAAATTATCGGAAAATCCTTATATTCATGTAATACAAATATGTGAAGGATGTTTAGGTGCATGCACTTATTGTTGTACTCGATTAGCTAGAGGTCCATTAAATAGTTATCCAATTAAAGATATTGTTAATGAAGCTAAACAAGCAATTAAAAACGGTTGTGTGGAAATAGAGTTAACAGCTCAAGATACTTCAGCTTATGGTAAAGATACTGGTGAGAAATTTTCAGATTTAATACGAGCAGTCGCTTCTTTAGATGGTAATTTTAGGGTTCGTATAGGTATGATGAATCCTAAAAATATAGGTGATGAAATTGATGATCTCATTGAATCTTTTAAATTAGAAAAAGTTTATAAATTCCTTCATTTACCAATTCAATCAGGTAGTAATAAAGTATTAAATGAAATGAATCGTAATCATACTGTGAATGAATATAAATATATTGTTGAAAAGTTTAGAGATCAAATTCCTGAATTAACCCTTGCTACTGATATTATTGTAGGATATCCTACAGAAACTGAAGAGGACTTCAAAGAAACTGTGGATTTAGTTAAAGATTTAAAATTTAGTATTATTCATATAAGTAAATATCATCATAGATTAGGGGCTATTTCTTCTAATCTTAAAGAGATTCCATCTGATATAATGCATAGACGTTCTAAATATTTGACTAATATTAAATATGAGATCACTGAAATGGAAAATAAAGAATTTTTAGGATCTGATGTTGAAGTATTAGTTGTTGAAAAAGGACGTAAAGGAGGTTTTATTGCAAAGACCAATTCTTATATTCCAGTTGTTGTTGAAGATGTAAAATTAGGATCTTTTGTTAATGTTCATATTTACGATGTGACCGGTACTTATCTGCTTGGAAGATTAATTGAATAATTTTTTTATACATTTTAAATTATTTAATTTTTAACTTTAATTAAAATTATTAGCTTAAATGATTTTTAGCTTTTTGTTTTACTTTTTTTTAAAAATTTTTTATCATATTTCTTTTTTAATATCTAATATTATTTTAATTTTTTTTTAAATTAATCTTTATAGATTTTTAATTTATTAAATTCGTTTGATACTATATTTTTTATTTTTGAATTGTTTTTATTCTTTTTTTATCTTTTAATAGCTTTTTAATCGTTTTTGTTTGTTTGTTTTTCAGGTGTTTTTAGGTTCTTAATTTGATATTAATTACTAAAAATTTGTTGATTTTATTGATATTCTACTGTTTAATAATCATTATAGAATTAATATATTTTCATGTTTATTTCATCTATATAGTGGGTTAACAGTTCTTAAAAAAACAATACCTTTATATACTAAGTAAAACAACATTCAATTGGAGGTGAAAATATGAGTGAATTACCAATCGCACCTGTAGGCCGTATATTAAAAAACGCTGGCGCACAAAGAATTTCTGATGATGCAAAAATCGCATTAGCTGAAGCATTAGAAGAACAAGGTGATGCAATAGCTCAAAAAGCTGTTAATTTCGCACGCCACGCTGGTAGAAAAACTGTCAAAGCTGAAGATATCAAATTAGCTATCAAATAAGTTTTGTGACATGTTTTAAAACTATTGGCCAGTTTTGGCCAATTATTTTTTTTATTCAATTAATTATATCAGAATATTTGCTGTAAATTTATTTTATTAGTTAAATATTTATTATTTATTAATGATTTAAGAAAAGGCATGATTTTATTGATATTCAATATTCATGTTTATTGTTTATATTTTTCATACACACTAAAGCGAAGTGTGTATTAACCTTAACTGGTTTCCATGCTTATGTTAATAAATTTTATTCAAAATTTTTGTAAAAAATTTTTTAAATAGAAACTTTTATATATGACTTTGAATATAGTTTAGTAAGTAGGGACCGGTGGTCTAGGGGTATGATACCTCCTTGACGTGGAGGTGATCACGAGTTCAAATCTCGTTCGGTCCATGTGCCATAGTAGTTCAGAGTGGGAGAACGCCAGACTGAAGATCTGGATGTCGCTGGTTCAAGTCCGGCCTATGGCATTCTTTATTATCTAATTTTTTTATTAATAACTTAATTATATAAGTTATTTTTTTTAAATTTTAATTATTGCTTTTTTATTTAAAAATAGTTAAAAAGAGAAATAGTATTTAATTTTTATATTTTGGTTTTTTATCAAATAGCTTTTTTATTTAAAAATAGTTAAAAAGAGAAATAGTATTTAATTTTTATATTTTGGTTTTTTATCAAATATTCCAGGGGCATTTTTTTCAGTATTAGAACTTGATAATTTTAATTGATCAATAATTTTTGGTCCTGAAGAAGTACCTATTCTATCTGCTCCTGCAGCTATTACTCTGTTTAGTGTTTTGAAATTATTTATTCCACCTGATGCTTTAATTTGTTTTGATGGGGCATATTTTCTTATTATTGTTAAGTAGGTTACTAATTCGTTAAATTTACATGCTCCACTAAATCCGGTATTTGTTTTAATAAAATCTGCATTAGTTTTTTCGATTGTTTTTGATATTTCTTTTATTTCAGTTTCATCGATTAATGTTAATTCTATTATTACTTTTAATATATGGTCCCCAATAGCTTCTTTAACAGCATTTATATCCTCTTGAATTAGTTTGTAATCTTTATTTTTTAGAGCAGGAATATTTGTTACCATATCTATTTCATCTGCACCATTTATTATTGCTTGTTTTGCTTCAGTTACTTTAGATGTTGTTGTTCCAAATCCTAATGGGAAGTCAATTACACTAACAATTTTTATATTTTCGTTTTTTAGTTTTTCGGATACATATTTTATATATGTTGGTCCTACTACAACTGCATAAAATCCATATTTTTTTGCTGTTTCTATGAATTCATCTATTCCTTTTATAGATGCAGTATTGTCTAAAAATGCATAATCAATGTATTTAGCTATTTCATCTTCAGTTTTTAATCGTAATAGGTTGTTTTCCATTTTTTCACTTTCTTTTTTCTAATGTTTTTTATATTACTTATTGTTAGTAACTACACTAACATATTTATTTGTATATTATATAAATATTTTCTTTAAATCATAAATATTAAATTAATTTTTTTGCCATGTAAGGACCTTTAGGTTCATAACCAAATTTCCGATAATAGTTTCTAGCACCTATACCACTTGTAACAATAAGTTCATTTTTTCCTTTATCAATACATAACTCTTCTGCACGCTTAATTAAACGCTCACCAAAACCATTATGTTGTCCAATTTTATTAGCTTTCTCTCCAATTTTTAACATGTTCCCATAAACATGAAGTTCTCTTAAAAGTGCACTATCTTCACCAATCTCACTACGATGAACCTTATTAGAAGGCATACGTAAACGTAAGAAACCAGCTAAACTTTCTTCATTATTATCTTCAAATGATAAAAATGTTTCTTCACCCTCAACAGCAGTATAACTTTCTTCAAACAATCTAAAATCTTCAAAATCATAATTTTTATCTTTATGACCAATTTCTCTGCAACGAATACATTTACAATTAATACCTTCCTCATCTAATCTATTATAAACTAACTCTCCTAAATTAGATTTTTTAACACCTGCTTCAATAAGCGTAGAAGGAATATCTCTTTGAATACGCATAGTACGAACCCATTTTGGAAGAATCTTCTTAATTTCAACAATTAATTCAACAGCTTCTTCATCAGTATAAGGTTCATAACCACCATCTTTCCAAAGATCATACAATTCACTACCTTTAGTTACAAGGCAAGGATAAATTTTTAACATATCAGGTTTGTAAGAATCATTTGTAAAAACCGTTTTAAACATTTCAAGATCTTCTTTTTGTCTTTGGAACAAACCAGGCATTAAATGCATGGCAACTTTTAAACCAGAATCTCTTAAAACACGATTAGCTTCAATTGAATCTTTTACACTATGTCCTCGTTTCATTTTTTTATAAATTTCATCATGTATTGTTTGAACTCCAATTTCAACTCTAGTAGCACCCATATTTAACATTCGATCTACATGTTCTTTTTTACACCAATCCGGTCTAGTTTCAAAAGTCATCCCAACACAACGAACCTTTGAAATTTCATTAGCTTTTTGAACATCTTCTAAAATAACATAATCAGTAGGAGCAAAAGTCTTTAAAATATTATTAGAATATAAAGGATCTTCTTTAATAATATCTTTTGTAATATCTTTTAATTTCATACCCTTTTCAATATTTTTAAGCACAATACCAAAATCTACCATTGCTTTTAAACATTGAGAGACAAACCAAGTTTGATAAGATAAATCTGTAGATGGAAATGTTCCACCCATTATAATTAGTTCAATTTTGTCTACTGGATGTCCTATACTATATAATTGTTTGATTCGATTAAATGTTTGGATATATGGATGATACTCATACATTCTACCTCTAAGCGCAGCTGGTTCTTCACCTGTGTAACTTGGTGGGGCAATATCACTTTTTGGACAGTAAAAACATCTTCCATGCGGACATTCATGAGGATGACACATTACAGCTACAACAGCAACTCCTGAAAGAGTTCTAGAAGGTTTTTTTCTTAATAAACCACTAATACTTCCTTTTTCTTCTATTGTTGCTGTTTCAAGGATATCTGCATTACTCATGAATTTGTTTAGTTTTAAATCTCTGCAAAGTTGTCTTTTTTCAACTTCTAAATCACGTCGAGTTTTAATTTTCCCATTTTTTATGTCCTCAATAATTATTCGACAAGCTTCTTCCATATAATTTATTCTCCAAAAATTTATAAAAATTAATTAATAAATCAGTTAGATTTATATATTTTTTCATACTATAATTTTTATATCTATAATATTAAATAATTGTTTTATATATTAATAAAATATGAGGTTAAAAAAATGAGAGTAAAAAAACTTTTAGGAATGCTTGCTTTAGATGTTAATGCTAAAGAAATAGGAAAAATCAGTGATTTAGATTTTGATTCAGAAACTGGAAAAATTAATCAAATTGCAGTTACATTAAAAAAGAATATATTATCTAATGATGAATTATTATTTGATTATGCTGAAATTAAGAGCGTTGGAGATTATGTTTTATTAGATACTACAGTAACTAAAGAAAACCCAACTGTCGAAGTAGATCCAGAATCTGAAACTGAATCTCAAAAAGAATCAGAACAAGAAACTGAAAAAGTAAACTTAGATTAAGATTAAATCTTTTATTAAATAGGAGTGTTTGAAAAAATGGAAGCATGTGACATACGTGGAGAAACTGTTTCTATTGGTTCTTATGCACGTTATGGTGGAACAGGGACAGTAGGTCAAGTTTCTGATATAAAAACAGAAAATAATTCCACTTGGGCAAAATTTAATGAAAATTCTTTATGGTACTCTTTAGACACTATAGAAGTAATTAATAAAGATGATATTAAAAAATATGCTCATGATGATAAAAATAGAGTAGAAAAAGTTAAAGATTTGAAGAATAATGTTAAAGAAGACGCTGTAGCTAATGCTATGGATGTTGATGCTTGTGGAGCAGGTTAATTTTTTATTCAAATTTTAATAATTTTTTTACTACTTTTTTTAAAATTTTTTTAGACTTAAATAATAATATTTATCTTTTAAACCTTACATAATATAAAATGTTTATAAATATTTTAAATTTGTGAGGTGAAAATATTATGCAAAATAGACAAATTGTAGGAATTATTGCAGTTATATTAGGTATTCTTGTAATGGTTTTCCCATATGTAAGTACTATGTTAATGTCATTTTTAGCAGGTTTTAGTTTACTTATTTTAGGTTTATACTTCATTATTGGAGGAGCTGACTTATGGGGTTTTTCTAAAGGAATATCTGCGACATATATAATTTTAGGGATTATCGGATTTATTTTTGGAATTATTTTAATAGGTAATTTAAATTTATTTGGTGATCTAATTGGATTATACTTCTATATTATTGGAATAATGTTAATAATCGCTGGTATTTTAAGTTTATTTGCTAGAGTCCATCCTATTACTAAGGGTTCTGCAATTGTAATGTTAATTTTAGGGATTATTACAATAATTTTAGGTGTATTCTCCATGGCAAGTCCACTTTATGTAGCTATTATTTTAGGAGTAGCATTAATCGTTGATGGTATTGCTATTTACTTAAATGGAGATGAATTTATAGGATAAAACATTTTTTAAGTTTTATCCTTTTTTTTTTAAAAAATAGATCTGTTCGCATAATAACAAATTATATATATTTTAAAAAATATATTATAATATAAAGATTTTATCCAAAAAAATCTTTAGGAGTTAAAATAAAATGAAAAGTAAAATATTAATTTTGTTGGTATTTATTGCAGCAATAGGATTACTCATAATTTCTCCAGCATCTGCACAAGATGTATCAATTGCAAAATCACCAGATAACGGTGCAATAATGGGATCTTGTCAATGTAATGATCATTGTTTAAATTCAGGACAATTTTTAGACATTAACTGTTCCAATCAGAATGGGGCAGATATAAACACAACTAAAACTTATTGTAACACAGTTTATAATTACCCACAAGATTATCCTATGGACCATTACATACCATACAACTATCAACAAAATCAAAAAATAGATTAAATTAAATAAAGTTTTTAGAAAAAAATTTTCTAAAAACTATTTTATTTCTTTATAATTCACTAAATTCATGAATTTTTTTAGCTAAAGTAGGGCCAATACCCTCAACTTTTTGTAATTCTTTTTCACTAACAAATCTTAAATCTTCACCGAATATATCAACTAAGCTTCTAGCACGTTTTCTACCTAATCTTTTAACACCTAAAACTAAAGGAATAAGATCCTCTTTGATACCATAATACAATCTTGCAGATAAAATATCTAAATCTTTGCTAAAATTATATTTTCCTAAAACTTCTAAAGTGTTTTTTGTAAAACGAACAAGCATACTAGCTTCATACGCAGAACGTCGAGTACTTGCACTATAAACATGATAAGCATTTTCAATTTGAAATTCATTTTTTTCATTAATCCATTCAACTAAACTTACACAAGTTGCTTCAGGATTACCAATATCAACAGCAAATAATCCTAAACTAGATAATTTTTCACGTACAGGATCTTTACTTTTTCTACCTTTAAAAGAAATCAATGGTAAATCTGGAGTTTCTGATAATGCATAAATAAGTTCATAAGAATTAAATTCTTCAATATGAGAAGCATATTCCTTAATTTTAACAGCAGTTTCAACAGCATAATTAGACTTAGCAATTAAATTACCAAAATCAGTGGCTTTTAAACCATTAGGAGTAGCCATTAAAATACCATTTTGTAATAGGAACTCTAAAGAAGATTGTATCTCAAATTGTAAACTATCTGAAGCAAAAAGACTCATACTAGGATTATTTTTCATTTGAAATCCATAAAAAGTCATTTCAAAAAATTCCTGTAACTCGTCGGGTGTTTTAGATAAATTTGATGCAACTTGGGAAATTATTTGTTTAAGCACAGCATCTTTATTTTCGATTAATTTAGAGTTAGTATGTTCTACTAATCCATGAACATATCTTTCCTCTAAATCCATAGCTTCATCCATTGATTTAGCAATTAAATATGAGTATCCAACAGTATCATATTGAGGTCTACCTGCTCTACCTGACATTTGCAAGTAATCAAATACAGGAATATTTTGCGGCCCTCTAGATGTCCAACGAGTATAATCTCTTATTGCAACATATTTACTTGGTAAATTCACACCATACATTAAACTAGGTGTTGCTGCAATCATTAAAATATTTCCAGCTCTAAATTCATCTTCAATAATCTCTTTTTGCTCATTAAATAAACCTGCATGATGAAATACAGCCCCATTTTCTGCAGCTTCAGCTAAACGAACACAAGTACTTGTAGGTTTAGATCCTTTCTTTTTAGGAACATCTAATAATTCATCAGCTACTTTCTTGAATTTTGCTTTCTGAGTTTTAGAAATTTTTTTCTTCATTTTCCCAGACACATAAGTAGCTAAACTTTCAGTAAATCTTCTAGTTGAAACAAAACTTAATGCTTGTGAATTTTCTTCTAATGATTTTTCTATTATTTTAACTATGACATCATTCTTATTTTTAGTATTAAACATTTCAGTATTTAATACCTCTTTATTTAATGGTACAGGACGATAATCATGTTCAATTACTTTTGCATTTAACCATCCTTCAATTTCATCCATATTCTCTAAAGTTGCAGATAATGCAATAATACGAAGATTTGGATTAATTTTTTTAGCTCTAGTGATTGCACATTCTAAAGTCGGACCTCTTGAAAATTCCCCTATCATATGGAATTCATCAATAATAATTGTATCCACTTCTCGAAGTGTGTTCCAAGAAAAACGAGTTAAAGCATCAAATGATTCAAAAACCATTACAGATAAATCTGAACTTCTAGGACTTCTACCAATTGTAATACCATGTTTTTCAAATTTTTTAAATTCTTTAATTTTTTCATTTTGTATAGAAATTAATGGAGCAGCATAAACTGCTTTGCCTCCATTTAATATGGTTTTTAATGCAGCCATAACTCCTAAAACAGTTTTACCACTAGCTGTGGGAATAGCTATAATCGTATTTTCTTTATCATCCAAATATCCAGATTCAATAACTGCTTTTTGTGCAGGATTAAATTCTTTAATATAAGGATAACAATCTTCAAGTATTTCTTTAATGTTTTCTGGAATATTTTCCATTAATTTCTCTCCAAAAATAAAATTTTAATAAATGTTTTTTCTAAATTTAGTATATTATAGGATTATATATTTTCTTTTTTCCTTAGCATGTGAAAAGTATTAAAATATATTTTTTATTAAATTTTTTCCTTTTTTAATACACAGATATCACTAATTTTAGTATTAGGGTACTGACCATTTTCATCTTTTTCTACAGCTTTAACCATATCCCAAATTGTGAGTAAAACCACACTAACACCAGTTATAGCCTCCATTTCAACACCAGTTTGCCCTGTAGTTTTAACACTAACAGTAGTACTAATCTCACTATCTTCAATATTAAAATTTATTTCAATGCCACTGATACTTAACGGATGACATAAAGGTATTAAATTAGAAGTATTTTTAATAGCATTTATACCTGCAACTTGAGCAGTTGTTAATACATTACCCTTTTTAATTTCAGCATTTTCAATCATTTTAATTGTACTTTTTTGAAGATGAATTTTACCAGTAGCTATAGCCATTCTTCTTTGTAATGGTTTATCTCCAACTTCAACCATATGAATCCCATCTTTAGTAAGATGAGTAAATTCTTTTTCTTTCATTTTAATTACCTATTATAACAAAATAAAAATTATTATTATATTTCTTTAAAATTTATAAATAAAGTATAAATATTTAATTTAATTCTTTGTATGGAATTTCAACTTTTGAAAAATCAAAAGATCTGTTTCTTGCATTAGAAGCAAATTTATTATATAAATTTTTATCATTTAAAAGTAAATCAATTTTTTCACTTAAATCATCACTATTATTAGGATTAATAAGCAAACCTACGTCATCCGTAATGATTTCACGAATTCCACCTACATTACTACCAATTATAGGTTTACCGCATGCTAAAGCCTCAATAAGAACTAAACCAAAACTTTCACTATAAGAAGGTAAAACTAACATATCACAACTAGGAATAATTTTTTCTATATCTCCACGAGCACCTAAAAAAATCACATCAGTTATACCTTCTTTTTTCACATAATCTTTTAAACTATTTAATAAAGGCCCACTACCTACAATGACTAATGTTGAATCATTATTTAATTTATTTTTAGCTTCAATAAGTGTTTTAACATTTTTCCTTTTAATTATATTCCCTACAAATAAAATTATAGGTTTATCAGTATTTACATTATAATTATTTTTTAATTCATCTTTAAAATTATACTTAGTATTAGGTTTGAAACGTTCAATATCTACAGAATTCCAATTAATACTTAATTTATTTTCTAATCCTTTAATATTTGTTTTAAGAATTTCTTTTTTAAGTGCTTGGCTAACTGCTAAAATATGATTAGCATTTTTTAAAACTCTTTTAATTATAGGGCGAATATAAAAATGTTTTGCATATAATTCAAACATATCTGACCCATGAGCAGTAACATAAGTTGTAATATTATTTTTTTTACCTACTTTAGTTGCAGCATAACCTGCAGGGAAAAGATAATGGCCATGAATAATATCAATATCTTTTTCATGAACTAATTTATTTAAACTTTTTTGAGCATTAATACCAAATAATAATCCTCTAAGGCCTGGAATATTTATTCCTTTTGTCCCAATTACATGTATTCCATCAATATCTTTAATATCTTTATGGGGATAAGTTATTACATAGACTTCATGGCCTTGTTTAACTAATTCTTTAGATAATGTATGAATATGGACTCCTACTCCCCCAATATGGGGAGGAAATTGACCAACCATTGCTATTTTCATTTATTAATCATCTCATAAAAAATTTTATACTTATTTAATTAATTTATTATCATAATTTGTGTTTAAAATATTTCCTTCCATATCTACAATGATAACATTTAATTCTAAATCAAATCTATTTAAACATTTTCTTTTAATAGCATATACAATACTATTTAAAACTCTTGTATCTAATTTTTCTTTTTTTAGAATATTTATAATTTCCTCAGTAGTTTTTGCCTCAAAAATTTTAACAATAACTTCTTTTTCACATCCAACTAATGCAGTATGTGCAGCAAATATTTCACATCTACCATCAGCTACGGCATGTTTAGTGTTAAATATACCACCGGCTAGTTTAACAAGCTTACCAATATGTCCAAATAATGTAAAACTATTAATTCCTCTTTTTTTAGCTTCTTCAAACATAAATCCAATAAAATTTCCTGTTTGAATAATCTCCTCTTTTCTAATATTTAAATCTTTTAATGCTAGTTTTTCACCAATATTACCTGGAACAAATACTAAATTTTCCACTTTTTCTGCAATAGCTACATCAATTTGAGTTACAATAGAATTTTTATAAGCAGTATTATCCATGGATCTTGCAATACCTGTAGTTCCAAGAATACTTATGCCATTAACGATTCCAAGACGTGGATTCATAGTTTTACTAGAAATTTCTTCTCCTTTAGGTATGCTTATTATAACTTTTGCAACTTTATTTGATGGTAAAATTTTTTCTAAATTTTCCTTAATCATTTTTTGAGGTATGGGATTTATTGCAGCTTCTCCTACTGGGATTTGCAAACCAGGTTTAGTAATTATTCCAACTCCTTTGCCTCCATAAATTTGAATATTTTCCTCAAATTGATCTGTTTTATCATATAATTCTACAGTACTCACAATATCCAATCCTACAGTGACATCTGGATCATTATATGGATATTTCACACTTGAACTTTCAGCTTTATTCTTGGAAAGTAACTTACAAGATTTAATTATAATGTTTAATGTTTTAATTGGAGTTATAATATCTACATTTTTAATATTAAGTTTTTGATTTAGAACCTTTTGTAAACTAGCTAGTGCTGTAGCTGTAGCTAAACTTCCGGTAGTTACTCCAGTTTTTATTTTGGCTTCTTTTTGAATCATGGTAAAAAAATCTTTTATTTTATTATTTTAATTATATATTTATTATTTTTCATATGATAAATTATTTATTAAAAAAAGTAGAAAATATATTTATTAATTTTATAATTTATTTGGGAAAATTTGGACATGTCAAATGATAAAAAAGTGCCTGTGTGGGATAATAATTTTTCTTTCTTAATGGCAATGATTGGTGCTGCTATTGGTTTAGGGAATATTTGGAGATATCCCTATGTAGCTTATAGTAACGGTGGGGGGACATTTTTAATTCCTTACTTATGTGCTATTTTTATTTTAGGATTACCTTTCTTATTCTTAGAGTATAGTGTAGGATTCAAATTTAAAACATCTTTATCTGAAATATTAAAAAAAATTAAACCTAAATTTGAAGTGATTGGTTGGTTTGTTGCTTTAATATCTTTTTTGATTTTGTGTTATTATGTGTGTATTATTGGTTGGGATTTAATTTATATAATTCTAAGCTTTTTTAAAGGTTGGGGTTCTAATCCTTCTGCTTTTTTAACAAGTTCATTGTTACATAGTCAAAATGGTTTTCTTGGATTGAATTATATTGTATGGCCTGTTGTTATTACTTTAGTTTTTATTTGGTTTTTAATTTGGATAATTTCTCGTACTGATTTAAATTCTGGAATTGGTAGAGTTACTAAGTTGTTAATACCTTTACTTGTCATCATGATGGCTATAATTGTGATATATTCATTAACTCTTCCAGGTTCTAATATTGGTTATTCTAACTTGCTTAAACCTCAATGGAATATGTTACTGTCACCATCCGTATGGCTTGCTGCTTTTGGTCAAATTTTATTCTCTTTAAGTTTAGGAATGGCAGTAATTACATCTTATACTAGTTATTTACCTGAAGGTTCAGATTTAATTAAAAATGGTTTTATTGTAGTGGCATCTAATTGTAGTTTTGAAGTTTTTACTGCATTTGGAATATTTTCTATTATAGGTTTTATGTCTTTTTCACAGGGAATACCATTTAATCAGATTATTACACAGGGAGTTGGTTTAATATTTGTCGTATTCCCTACTGTATTAAATATAATGGGTAATTATGCATATATAATAGGGCCTCTGTTCTTTTTATGTATATTTTTTGCAGGAATTACAACTACTATATCCTTTTTAGAACCACTCTCTTTAGCAATAAATCGAAAATTTAATATAAGTAGAAAAAATTCTTCTGCATTACTCTGTTTAATTGGTTTTGGAATATCTTTAATATTTGCTACTGGATCTGGTAGTTATTTACTAGAAATTTGTGATAGTTTTTTAAATCAATTTGGAATTTTATTTGGAATAATTTGTCAATGTATAATATTTGGTTGGTATTATAAAATTGATGATTTATTAAATGTTTTAAATAATAATTCTAAATTAAATATTGGTAAATTTTGGAAAAATATTATAAAGTATGTTATACCTATAATTTTATTTATAGTGTGGATTACTGGTTTATATAATTTATTTGCCTCAGGAAACATTAATTATATAATAATACAACTAATTCTTGCATTGATAATAATTATTGTTCCAATTATTTTGACAATATTACCCGAGCATTAAAAAAATTCATTACTTAATTTTAAATTTTAATTTTTTTATTCAATGTTTATTGTACATATTTGGGAGTAATCATCTAATTTATTCTTTAAATCATCAAAATTAATTGTATATTCTTTATTTTCATTTTTTATCCCTAAACATAAACATAATAATCCTATGCCTGCATCGATTTGATTAAAGTTATTCATACCTATTCTTTTATCAATAAATGAAGGTTTTTTACAATAATAATCTATAGAATTATTATTAAAATAAACATACCATGGTTGAGTATTACTTGCTGAAGGGGCATATTGTAAGCTTTCGATTATTCTCATTGT
This sequence comes from Methanobrevibacter sp. UBA417, assembly GCF_002508845.1. NCBI lineage: Archaea > Methanobacteriati > Methanobacteriota > Methanobacteria > Methanobacteriales > Methanobacteriaceae > Methanobrevibacter > Methanobrevibacter sp. UBA417. Next base: position 44,080 of record NZ_DAZC01000027.1, on the reverse strand, counting down.
TAAATCATTATCTTCAATATGGTTAAAATTACTTATTTCATTTAAAGGTTTTCTTATAAACTCTTTTTTATCTTTTCTATGTATTTTTTCTTCTGTTTTTCCGAATGCAAGAACAATTCCATATTTAAGTTCACTTAAATTTTTTAATTTATTCTTTGCACGTGGAATACCTTCCCAACAAGCTCCTATATTATTTTTTGAAAAGTAAAGATCTAATTGTTCAAGTATGAAACCTATATTATTCAAACCGGAATTTGAATTTTCAGAGAATGCTGCAATATAATAAGGAGCAGGTTTCATATAAATAGTATTTAAGTAATCACTTGTTATAATTTTGAATTCAACAGGTGTTTTATTTAATCTTTCTGCATTTTCTAAAATTTCTTTTATTTCTTCAATATTTAAATCAGAATTCATATCATAATTCCGAATAGATTTTCTATAAAATATGGAATCATATAAATTATCATTTAACATAAATTTTTTCTTCCTACTTTTTATGAAATAAATTTCAATATTTTAACTTATTTTTATACATATATAAAAGAATTGAAAATTTTTCCATAAGATTTATATATGATGAAAACCAACACTTTATTGTTGTATGTAATTTAGCGGTGTTAGTCCAGCCTGGTTAAGACTCTAGCCTGCCACGTTAGAGACCCGGGTTCAAATCCCGGACGCCGCATTGCAGCCGTGGTATAGTCTGGTTATTACTTGGGCCTTCCAAGCCTACAACCCGGGTTCGAATCCCGGCGGCTGCATTTACTATTTTTAAAATTAATATTTTATTAAAATATTAATTGATATATTTTTTATCTAATTTTTTAAACCTTAAAATACATTATTTTTTAGATTTAATAAACTTTAAATTCTTATTTTGTAAAAAACAAAAATTATTTATATATAAAAATTTTAAACTATTATTAATATAAATTAATTAATAAAAATTTTAAAATTAAAGAATTACTATTTTAAAAAAAATTTTAAAATTGTGTTGATAAAAAGATTTTTAAATAAAAAAATATAAATGGTTGTGATTTTATGGCTGGAATTGTTGGATATGGAGCTTATGTACCTTCATATAGAATCAAAGTAGAAGAAATTGCAAAAGTATGGGGAGACGATCCAGAATCTATATCAAATGGGTTAGTTGTTAATGAAAAATCAGTTCCTGCATCAGATGAAGATACTGCAACAATTGCAGTAACTGCAGCAAGAAATGCATTACAAAGAGCTGAAATTGATCCACAAAATTTAGGCGCAGTATATGTTGGGTCTGAATCTCATCCTTATGCAGTTAAACCAACTGCAACTATAGTGGCTGAAGCTATAGGAGCAACTCCTGAATTAACTGCTGCAGATTTAGAATTTGCATGTAAAGCCGGAACAGCAGGTATGCAAGCTGTAATGGGTGAAGTTGATTCTGGTATGATTGATTATGGATTAGCAATAGGTGCTGATACATCTCAAGGAGCACCTGGTGATGCATTAGAATATACAGCATCTGCAGGTGGAGCTGCTTACATCATAGGTAAAAAAAATACAATAGCTGATATAGAAACTACATATAGTTTCACTACAGATACTCCGGACTTTTATAGAAGAGAAGGTCAACCTTATCCATCCCATGGTGGAAGATTTACTGGAGACCCTGCATATTATAAACACGTATTTGGAGCTGCAAAAGGTTTATTTGAAAAAACAGATTCAAAACCTGAAGATTATGATTATGCAATTTTCCACCAACCTAATGGAAAATTTTATATTAGAGCTGCTAGAAAATTAGGATTTACACCTGAACAATATAAATATGGTTTATTAACTCCAAATATTGGAAACACTTACTCTGGAGCCGTTCCATTAGCATTATCAAATGTATTGGATAAAGCAGAACCAGGAGATAAAATATTTATAATATCTTATGGATCTGGTGCAGGTAGTGATGGATTCACATTAACAGTAAATGATAGATTAAAAGAAATCCAAGAATTAGCTCCAAAAACTCAAGATTATATTGATGATAAACATTATGTTGATTATGCGGTTTATGCTAAATATAAAGGAAAAATTCGAATGGCATAATATTAAAGGGAGAAAAAAGATTTAAGGTGATATTTTATGAGAGATGTTGCAATTATAGGAGTAGCCCAAACAAAATTCGGAGAATTATGGGATACTTCATTTAGAGAATTAATAGCTGAAGCAGGACTTGGAGCTATTAAAGATTCAGGTATTTCTGGTGATGATATTGGCGCAATGTATGTTGGAAATATGTCATCAGGTTTATTTGTTGATCAAGAACATATAGCTTCACTTATTTCTGACCATATGGGTTTGAATCCAGTACCATGTACTCGTGTTGAAGCTGCATGTGCATCAGGAAGTTTAGCTTTAAGACAAGGAATCATTACAGTAGCATCAGGTTATGAAGATATAGTTATTAGTGCAGGTGTTGAAAAAATGACTGATGTTGTAGATGCAACCCCTGCAATTGCAACTGCATCAGATCAAGAATGGGAAGCTCAACAAGGAGCTACATTTCCATCATTATATGCGATGATTGCTAGAAGACATATGTATGAATATGGAACTACTAGAGAACAATTAGCAGAAGTGAGTGTTATTAATCACCACAATGCACAATATAATCCATATGCTCAATTTCCGTTTGAAATTTCTACAGAAAAAGTTTTAAACTCTTCTAAAGTAGCTGATCCTTTAACATTATTAGATTGTTCTCCAGTTTCAGATGGAGCAGCAGCTGTAGTTTTATGTCCTGCAGAAGATGCACATAAATATACAGATACTCCAATATATGTTAAAGCATCCGCACAATCTTCTGATAGTATTGCATTACATGATAGAAGAGACATGACAACATTAGATGCTACTAAAGTAGCAGCTAAAAAAGCTTATGATATGGCTGGAGTCACTGTTAAAGATATTGATGTTACAGAAGTTCATGATTGTTTTTCAATTAATGGATTATTAGCAGTAGAAGATTTAGGATTTACAGAAAAAGGAAATGGTGGAAAAGTTATTGAGGATGGCCAAACTAGAATTGATGGAGACTTCCCAATAAATCCTTCAGGAGGGCTTAAAGCAAGAGGACATCCTCTTGGGGCAACAGGTATTGCTCAAGCTTGTGAAATTTCCTGGCAATTAAGAGGAGATGCCGGTAAACGTCAAGTTGATGGTGCTGAAATTGGTATGACTCATAATGTAGGTGGTACTGGAGGTACTGCAACAGTCCATATTCTTTCTCGAGATAAAAATTAAAATTATATAAAATTAATTTTTTATTATTTTTTTATAAAAAAAAATAACTTTTTTTACTTAATTTTTTTAAAACATTATTTTAATAATAAAAGGGGGTTATTAAGATAAAAAAGAATCAAAGAAGTAATATTAATCCTTTCACAGGGAAAAATCATTTTGATATTGTAAATGATGATAAATTTTTGAACCAAGTTTATACACAATATTATAATATTATTAATCAAAGTCAATTATTAGATGATTCTCCACAAGCTCAATTAATATTTAATGTCTCCAGTAAATTAATTTATGCTGTTAATGATTATTTATTAAAAATTGGAAGGATAGATTATATTGAAAATTATTACGATTGGGAATTTCATTTAGTTTCAAATAATACAGTTAATGCTTTTTGTATGCCTGGAGGTAAAATAGTTGTGTACTCAGGAATACTTTCAATTGCAAATAATGAAGAAAAAATAGCTTTTATTTTAGGTCATGAAATGGCTCATGCTTTATTGGACCACTCTAGAACCCAAGCAAGTAATTATAAAGCTAAAAACACATTAACTACTGTAACAAGAGTTGGAAGTTTAGCTCTTGATTTTGCAGGATTAGGAGGATTAGGTGATATTACAAGAGCTGCAGTTAATGTGGCAGATATAGGTTCTGAATATTTATTAATGAAACCTTTTGGAAGATCACAAGAGTTAGAAGCAGATAAATTAGGCATGATGATTATTTATTTAGCAGGTTATAACATTAAAAACATTCCCTCATTTTGGCAAGATATGAGTAAACAAAATTCTAATGCACATGATTTTTTCTCAACACATCCCTCAGATCAAAAAAGAATTGATGCAATGAAAGAAATTATTTTTGAAATTGACAACCAAAAAGACTTTTATAACACTCCTATATTAGCAGATTCCTCAAATTCAAAAGAGTTTATTAATTCAAAAAATACTTCAATTAATCAACAAAATTATGCACCTAAAATAATGGAGGAATCTAATTCAAAAAACACATTAAATAAAATTGATAATCAAGTTTATTGCCAAAATTGCGGCCATTCTGTAGATATTGATGCCCATTTTTGTACAAATTGTGGCCATGAACTTAATGAATTATTAAAGTGTCCTAATTGTGGCACAATAATAAATAATGAAGATCTATTTTGTTCTAATTGTGGATACTCTTTAAAATAATTTTCATAAAAAATTATAGATATTAATTTTTAATAATTACTTTTCCCAATTTTATTGTAAAAAAATTCTAACAAAAAACTTCTTTTTAATTATTCATTCAATAATTTATATTAATTAAAACCTTATTTTCAATTTTTAAATAATAATTTTTTATATTTTTTAATTTAATTTTATATTTTCACTATTTTTTTTTAAATTATCCTTGATTAGTTCCTTTAAACCTTTTACTATTATAATTATTCATTTATTTGGTGTATTCTTGATTTTTCATTATCTAATTTAAAAACTATTGTATTTTAATATTATATTAGTTATTTTATTTAATAATTAAATACTTTTGTTTATAATACTCCTAATTTCGGAATGTTTATTATTTCCATTTAATATTTTCGATTCAAAGTTAATTTCAGATTAAATACATTTGTTACTTCTTCAATGTTTTATTTATTTGAAACAAAAAAAGGATAAACTTTATTTATATGAAAAATTAATAGTTTTTCATGTTAATATTAGAAGCTACAATTTCAGATTTGAGATCAATACTTGAATTGCAATATTTGGCATATCAAAAAGAGGCTGAAATTTTAGATGACTACGAACTTGATCCATTAAAAGAAACTGAAGAAGAAATTGAAGAAGCATTCTTTAATGGAGTTATTTTAAAAGCTATTGATGATTTAGGTCATATTGTAGGTTCTGTTAGAGCATTTAAAAAAGAAGATACTGTTTTTATAGAAAGATTAATAGTTGATCCTAATTTAACTGGAAATGGGATAGGATCAAAATTATTAGATGCTGCTGAAAAATTATTACCTAGTAAACGTTATGAATTTTTTTCTTCAGATATTATTTCACATAATTTAGATTTTTTCAGAAATAATGGATATAAAGAGTTTAAAGCAGAATTTATAAAACCTAATGTTCGTGCTGTATACTTTGAAAAATTATCAACTGATTAAGTTTCATAACTCATTTGTATTGTAAATACAAATTTTTTTTTATTCAAATAATAATTTATCAATATAATTCATGTCAACATTTTCTTCAACAATTTTAGCTAATTTTTCAATATTTAAATCTTTATTTGTTTCATAAGGATCTAATCCATTATTAATAGGAATCCCCTTTTGTTTTCTAATATAATTTAAAAATTCTCTTCTAAAATTGTAATTATGGAATATTCCATGGAAATATGTTCCAATAACATTTTTTTCTACTGCACCATCAAATGTACTGTTTTCATTGTTACCTATGCCTTTTTTAATTTTTAATAATGGCAATGATCCATTTAGTATTGTTGTACCTTCATGTAATTCATAACCAGTTATTTTTTCACCACCTATTTTATTAAAAATTTTTCCAATATTATCCTTTTTATTGTTTCCATAATTTTCAATGATTTCATTTGCAAGAATTGCTTCGCTTTGTTTTACTACTTTTTCCTTTCTTTCAAATTGGCTATCTATATTTAACAATCCCAAACCTTTTATTGTTCCTTTTTGAGATTCTTTATTGAATTCATCATAAATATTATTCCCAAGCATTTGATATCCTCCACAAATGCCAATGATTGGTATTCTTTCACTTAATTTTATGATTTCATCTGCTTTTCCACTATTTTTTAATTCAATTGTATCCAAAATTGTGTTTCTTGTACCTGGAATTATTAAAGCATCCACATTTCCAATTTCTTCATTAAGATCTATTAATTTTAATCCAACATCTTCTTCAAATTCAAATGGATCTATATCTGTGAAGTTAGCTATTTTTGGAAGTTTTATTACACCTATAGTTATAGGTTTATTTGATTTAAATTTATGTTCATATAAACTTGCAGAATCTTCTTCAGGTAACTTTAAACTATGATCATAAGGTAATACTCCTAATATAGGAGCATTTATGATTTTTTCTATTTTTTCTATTCCTGGTTGTAATATGTTTAAGTTTCCACTAAATTTATTTATTATTACAGCTTTTAATCTTGATCTATCATGGTCATCTAATAATTGGAATGTTCCAGCTATTGATGCAAAAACTCCTCCTCTATCTATATCTGCTACTAAAATGACATTAGCATCAGCAATATGGGCTATTTCCATATTTGCTATATCTTCTTTACGCATATTTATTTCAGCTGGAGATCCTGCTCCTTCTATTATTATAATGTCATTTTTTTCTTTTAAAATATTTAATGATTCGTTAATTGCTTTCAATGCATATTCTCTGCAATTGTGTTGGTAGTCATAAAAATTCATATCTCCTATTGCTTTTCCCTGAATTATTACCTGTGATGTGAATTCCCCTTTAGGTTTTAATAATATGGGGTTCATATGAACACTTGGTTCTATTTTTGCAGCATTTGCTTGCAAAACTTGTGCGATTCCCATTTCTTTATTTTCATATGTTGTGAATGAGTTCAATGACATATTCTGTGATTTGAAAGGTGCTACTTTGTATCCTCTATTTGCATATATTCTACATAGTGCTGCTGTTACTACACTTTTTCCTGCATTTGATGAGGTACCTTGAATCATGATACATTTTGTCATAATATTTTTTTCCTTTTATAATTTTAGTTATTTTTTTATTTTTTATATTTATTAAAGTTAATTTTTATTAATTTAATTTGTTTTGATTTTTTTATTAATGTTTGGAACAAAATTTATATGATATAAAATAGTTAAATAAATATTGTTAAAAACTTAATTAATATTTTTAATTAATCATTTTTATTAACAGTACCAAAATATTAAACTTACAAAAATTAATTAAATTCAATATGTTTATATACATTTAAATGTAATTAATAAATAGAAACTTTAAGTAACAAAAATTTATTAAAAACATTAAATGTAAAACAGATTAAAACTCGAAAAAACAGAGGTTTACCATGAAATTTGAAGAAAAATCAACAACTGATTTTGTTGATGAAAAAGTAGAAGCAGAAAAAGAACAATCTGAAGAAGAAAAATTTGTTCCTTCTACAAATAAACCTATGCTTGACTATGAGAATATAGGCAATACTGGTGACATAAATGTACCGCCACTTTTAATAGACCAAGTAATTGGGCATGAAGAATCAGTAGAAACTATTAAAAAAGCAGCAAAACAAAGAAGAAACGTTCTCCTTATCGGAGATCCTGGTGTAGGAAAATCAATGCTTGCAAAAGGAATGGCTGAATTATTACCACCTGAAGTATTACAAGATATTTTAGTATATCCTAATGCAGAAGACCCTAATAATCCAATCATTAGACCAGTACCTGCAGGTGAAGGTAAAAAAATCGTAAAAGCAAACAAATCTAATGCAAAAGTTTATGAAGAAAAGAAAATGATGTTAGTAATGTTTGCAGTAGCTGCTATATTTGCTTTAGGTTTATACTACCAAAAAATATTTGAAGCAATAATAGCTGTACTATTAATTATATTTATTGCAATGCAAATTAAACCAAAAAACACAACATTATCTCCAAAATTATTAGTTAATAATGGAGATAGAAGATTTGCACCATTTATGGATGGAACTGGATCACATGCAGGAGCATTACTTGGTGATGTAAGACACGATCCATACCAATCTGGAGGGTTAGGAACACCTGCACATGAACGTGTAGAAGCGGGTATGATTCATAAAGCTAATAAAGGTGTTTTATACATTGATGAAATTGGAACAATGTCTACTAAAACTCAACAAGAATTATTATCTGCAATGCAAGAAAAAAAATATTCTATCACAGGACAAAGTGAAAACAGTAGTGGGGCTATGGTAAGATCTCAATCTGTTCCATGTGATTTTGTTTTAGTTGCTTCTGGTAATATTAAAGTATTAGAAGGAATGCACCCAGCAATGCGTTCAAGAATAAGAGGATATGGTTATGAAGTTTTCATGAAAGATTCAATGGAAGATACTTTAGAAAATCGTAAAAAATTAGTGCAATTTGTAGCACAAGAAATTAAAAACGATGGAAGAATCCCTCAATTCAAACCAGATGCACTTGATGAAATAATATTAGAAGCAAAACGTAGGTCTGGTAAAAAAGATTCATTAACACTTAAACTTAGAGATTTAGGTGGATTAGTAAGAGCTGCTGGAGATGTTGCAATTGAACAATCAGCACCATTTGTAACAGCTGATCATGTAATCACTGCTAAAAAATATTCTAGAACTTTAGAACAACAAATGGCTGATATGTCTATTGTTCAAAGAAAAGAATACAGTATGTTTAACCCTAAAGGTGGAAAAGTCGGTATGGTTAATGGTTTAGCAATTATCGGTGATAGATCAGGTATAGTATCACCAATTGCTGCTGAAGCTGCACCAGCACAAAGTAAAAATGAAGGGAAAATTATAGCAACAGGAAAACTTGGAGAAATAGCTAAAGAATCTGTACAAAATGTAAGTGCATTAGTTAAAAAATATACAGATAAAGATACCTCTGATTATGATATTCATGTTCAATTTATTCAAACATATGATGGTGTTGAAGGGGACAGTGCTAGTGTATCTATAGCTGCAGCTGTAATAAGTGCAATCGAAGATATACCACTTGATCAAACTGTTGCATTAACAGGTTCTTTAAATGTCCGTGGAGATGTAATGCCTATTGGTGGAGCAACAGGTAAAATTGAAGCTGCTGCAGAAGCTGGAATAAAAACTGTTTTAATTCCAAAAAGTAATATGAAAGATGTTATGATAGAATCTAAGTATGAAAAAATGATTAAAATTATTCCAATGAGTACTCTTAGTGATGTTCTTGAACACATTTTAATTAATGGTAATAAGAAAGATAATTTAATTAATCATATTAAAAAACTTGGAAATCATGTAGCTGAAAACATACCAGAAAGTACTATTAAAACTCCAAATGCACATTAATTAAATATTTAGTTATAATTTTTTCTTTATAACTATCTTTTCTATTTTTTATTTTTATTTTATCTCAATTTTTTTATTTTAATTTAATTATTATTAAAAACCTTATTATAATATGAAGATTAAAATATATTATAGTTATATATTAAATAATATTATTTTTCATGGTGATAAATTGATAATTGGTGGTTCAGCATCACAAAGTTTAGCTGCTAAAGTAGCTGAAGAATTAGGGGACATTATATGTCCAATAGAAACTAAAAAATTTCCCGATGGGGAAAGATATCTCAGATTTAAAGAAGATGTAGAAGGCGAAGAAGTTACAGTTATCCAATCTACAGGATTTCCTCAAGACGAACATTTAATAGAATTATTATTTTTAATAAAAAATTTAAAAAGTTTAAATGCGAAAAAAATTAAAGTTGTTGTTCCATATTTAGGTTATGGTAGGCAGGAATTAAGATTTAAACCAGGTGAAGCGATTTCTGCACAATTTGTTGCAGAATTAATTGAAGATTCTGGGGCTGATGAATTTATAAGCATTAATCTTCATGAAGATAGTGTGAGAGAATTTTTCAATATTCCTACATTGAATTTATCTGCTATGCCTCCTATTGCTGATTATATTAACACTATTACAGAAGACCCAATTATTATTGCTCCTGATAAAGGGGCTTTAGGTTTTGCTGAAGAAATTGCAAAAATTTTAAATTGTAATTGTACTTACATGAGCAAAGTTCGATTAGGTCCAGATAAAGTTGAAACTCGAATAGTTGATGTTGAAGATTCTACTGAAACTAATTCTAAAGTAGGAATTAATGCTGTTAAAAATAAAGAAGCTGTTATTATTGATGATATTATTGCTACTGGAGGCACTATTGTTAATGCAGTGAATATTTTACAAGAATATGGTGCAAAGTCTGTTAATGTTTGTTGTGTTCACCCAACATTAGTCAACGATGCAGTTATAAAAATTTATGCTGCAGGTGCAAAGAATCTTGCAGGTACAGATACATTGAAATCTGATGTCAGTTGTATAACAGTAGCTAAAGTTATTGCAGATGCAATAAAATAAAAATTATTTATAAAAATATTAAAAGGAATTAATTAAAATGCATGAATTATCAATGGCTCAAGGAATTTTCACTACTGTAATGGATACTGCAGAATCTAATGATGCTACTGAAGTTACTAAAGTTATAATTGAAGTTGGCCGATTAGCTATGATTAATCCGGAACAAATCAGTTTTTTATTAGATGTTTTGAAGGAGAATACTATAGCTGAAGATGCTGATTTTGTTATTAATGAAATCCCTGTTGAAATAGAATGTCAAGAATGTGATTATAAAGGGATTGTATCCCTTGATGGTTTAGATCATTATGCTCCTATTATTAAATGTCCTAAATGTGAGACTCCACGAATACTAATTTTAAATGGTAAAGATATAATAGTGAAAAATATTGTAATTGAAAAACCTGATGAAGATGAATAAATTAATTATTTAAAAATTTTTTTAGGAGGATATAAAATGCATAAAGTAGCAAGTGTTGAAGTAGAAAAAAATATTATGAAAGCTAATGAAGCTATAGCTGAAAGAAATAAAAAGTTATTAGAAGATAATAATATTTATTGTGTTGATTTCGTAGGTGCTATCGGTTCAGGTAAAACTTCTTTAATTGAAGATATCATAGAAAATGTTGATGAAAATATTGGAGTAGTTGCTGGGGATGTAATTAGTAAATTCGATGCTGAAAGAATTAAATCTCATGATGTTCCAGTTGTAGGTTTAAACACTGGTAAAGAATGTCATTTAGATGCACATCTTGTAGAACACTCTTTAGAAGATATGCCTTTAGATAAAATTGATTGTTTATTTATAGAAAACGTTGGAAACTTAATTTGTCCTGTTGACTTTGCATTAGGTTCTCATATGAGAGTTGTTGTAGTAAGTGTTACTGAAGGTGATGATACTGTTGAAAAACATCCACTTATTTTCCAAAGTGCTGATTTAATTATTATTAATAAAATAGATTTAGCAGAAGCAGTTGGTGCGGATACTAATAAAATGGTTGCTGATGCTAAAGGATTAAATCCCAATGTTAAAATTATAACTTCTAGTTTAAAAGAAGGTAAAGGACTAGATGATATAATTGAAGCTATTAAAGAACAAAAACCTGAAAATTTATAAGAAATTTTCTGTTATTCTAAATTTATTAATATTATTTAAGTAATTAGGTGGGTTTTCATTGAAAATTTGGATTGATATATCAAATGCTCCTCATGTTCGCTTTTTTAAGGATGTTATTAAATATTTAATTGATGAGGGAGAAGATGTTATTGTAACTACTCGTCAATTTGGTGATATTCATAAACTTATGGATATGTATGGTATTGATTATATTAGTGTAGGGAAACATGGGGTTAGTTTAAAAGATAAGCTTAGAGAGAGCACAACACGTGTAACTGATTTATTTGATATTATTGCAGATGAAAAAATTGATGTAGCTGTTTCTAAGCATAGTATAGAACTTCCTAGAATTAGTTTTGGTTTAGGTATTCCTAGTTTGTATATTTTAGATAATGAGCATGCTGTTGCTGCTAATAAATTAACTCTTCCTTTATGTGATCGGATTATTGCTCCTAAAATTATAGATGTTTGGAAGTTAATGGAATATGGTGCAGATCCTAATAAAATTTTACCTTATAATGGGACTTCTGAATTGATGCATTTTAAGAGTTTTAACTATAATGATGATATATTTGATGATTTAGGTTTAATTTTAAAGAAAAGTAAAACCATATTTATGCGTCCAGAACCTTCTCTTGCTAGTTATTTGGATGCAGATTGCCGCAAATCTGTGTTGTCTCCTATTGTTGAAGTATTAAAAGAATATGCTAATATCCTTGTTCTTCCAAGATTTAAAGAACAATCTAAAATTTTTGAAGGTATTGATAATGTGACTATTTTGGAACCTCCAGTGGATACTAGTAGTATTATTAAAAAAGCAGATTTAGTTATTGGTGCTGGGGGTACTATGAATAGGGAGGCTGCTATTCTTCAAACTCCTGTTATTTCTTGTTATCCTGGTACTTGCTTGTCTGTAGATAAATTTTATATTAATCAAGGTTTAATGTATAGGTCTAATAATCTTGATGATATTATTAATAAAGCTTTGAGTTTTATTGTTAATCCTCATGAACCTATAGATGTTAACCACGATGACTTATTTAAAATAGTACTAAATAACATTTATGATTTAGGTAAAAATGGAAAACCATAATAATGTTTTTAATTATTTTATTACTTTACATAAATTTTAAGTAGTAATAAATTATTAATGTTATTATAATGGGGCTGGTAGCTCAGATGGTAGATCGTCGCCTTGGCATGGCGGAGGCCCCGGGTTCAAATCCCGGTCAGTCCATTTAAATATTGAAGATTATTTATACTGTAAAATGAAAATTAAAAGAATAATTTTTGTTTTATAATGAAAAAATTTAATATTATAAATAAACTCATATTATAAAATTCAAAAGTAAATTAGTTAATTAAAAAATATTATAATATATGTGTGATAAAAAATGGCGTTTATAGCTCAAAATCATTTTCAATTTATATTAGAAATAGCAGCAATAATATTTGCAAGTATGATATTTATAATTAACTTAGTGCCATTATCACTAAGTATTGTAACATTCTTGTCTTTATTCTTAGCTATAGTATTCACTTTACTATTTGCAGGTGATATTGCTTTACTATTTCTATCGTTTGGTCAACATGAATTTACACATACATTTGGACCGATAGCTTTACTTGCTATAATAACCGCTCTAGCTTCATTAAAAATTATGGAACGTTCAGGAGTAAATGTACAAGGGCTTAAAAGACTTGTATACATATTACTTGCTCTAATAACTTTATTTGGAGGAATGATGCATAGATCCTTCTTAATATTATGGATTCTTGGTTTATTCATAGGATATCTTATTATATCTAAATCTTTCCGAGAAAAATCATTTTTAACCATAAAAAGAGTATTAATATTTTTAGGATTAGGTGTTGCAGCATTTGGTTTAATGGAATTATTAGCAAAAGTATCTGGAATGCAAGTATTCAGTCCAATGTTACGTATTAATCGTCTTGAAAATAACAGTCTCTCAAGTATTCAAATGGTACTTCATAATACAAATCTAATTGGGCATGTTCAAAATTCATCATATTGGGGATCACAAGGATTAGGTTTTGCAGATGGGTATATAAGTTTACCAATGCAATTCATCTTATTATTTGGATTACCTTTCCCAATGTTCTTTGGTTTATTAGTATCTAAAAAAGATATTATTGATTATATGCTTCCAGGAACTTTCGGATATGCATATGATTTTGGATATTTAACGATGATTGCCTTAGTTGCATTTGTGGTAATAACGTTGATTGTTGGATTAAAAATTTTACAAAAATACCGTGATAAGCGTGAAAGAAAAAATAAAAAATATTTAGGTAAAGAAGTATTATTGATTGGATCATTAACTGCATTCACTACCCAAGCAATTATTGGTTTATTTGTATTTAACAGAACTATAAATGGAACGGCATTATTAACATTTATTGTTTTAGCTTCTTTAGTATGGGGAAATGTTGTAACTCTTAAACGAAGCAACTAAATCTTCATACACTTTTTACTTTTTTTCAAAATTAAAATACATTTTAATTATTTATTTACTAATTCTTAAAAAAATTTACAATACTTCATTTTTTAATTTTCTATAAAAAATATTTTAATAATAAATCCTTAATATTTGATTTTTCAAAAAATTTAAAAAAATTCTTTATTCTATTTTAAGTTTAAAAATTAAAAAAAAAATAAAAAGTATTTAAAAAAAATTTCAAATTAATTTTCTTAGATTAATAATCTTAACAGATAATATGTATTATCATAATAGTAAGATTGGTTTATCATTGAATTTATTGTTCCTATTATACTCATGAAAATTATTATAAATAAAAGTACTGGAATTATTATCATTATCATAATTTCCACATCTGAAAATGATCTTCGTACTGGTAATTCTGGTTGTTCTTTTTTCCATAATTCATTTAATGATTCTTGTATGTTAATAAGTACCCATATTTGAAGAAATGGTAATAAAATCCACACTATTAAATTCCCACCTGAAGAATATGAAGGGATATTTTCAAGTTTTAATTTTTTTTCATATTGGTTAAAAAGTTCATATATAATTATCCAATTTACTATAGGTATTAATAAAAGTATAGTGAATAATACAGGACTAGTGTCCTCATGATAATACTCTTTTAAGGATGTGCTATTTTTATAATACCAATAAAAAGTATATAATCCTCCAGTCAATATCATAAGTAATGCTAACCTACGTATAGGTATTACATTTGATTCTTGCAGCATCCCTACATTATAATGTGCATTTTGAGGATTCGCACTGTTCAAAGAATTTCCACACTTTGGACAGTAATTGGAGTTTCCATTAATTTGGTTCCCACATTGAGTACAAAAACTTTTAGTATTTTTCGTATTGCTTTTTATAGAATTCACATTTTTCTGTATCTGTGGAGGATTTATTTGTGTAACATTTATTTTTGCTCCACAATTATAACAAAACTTAGTGTCCTTTTCAACAATGGTTCCACATTGTGGACATTTTTCTTTTTCCATTTTCATCATTTTCCTAAAAAATTTTTTTATTAATTTTCAAAATCATGTTTGAATTTGATTTTTTAATTCCTCTGGTTTTTTTATCTGTATATTATGTATTTGATATTGATTCATTGTTTCATCAAAACTTATATAATCTTTATATTGATAAAGTAATGTATTAATTGTGCAAATATCTATTCCAGTTTTCTCATAAATTTCAATATTTGTAATAGGTGTTTCTGAGTCTAATAAAACATTTAATATTGTATTATGTATTTGTTTATAAGCATCTAGTTTACTTATTAAATATTTTAACCCTTTAAGACTTATTTCTACTGATTTTAAATCACCCTCTTTACTAATCCTTAATTCAACAAATTCTTTTTCAGCTAATTTTTTTAATATTTCAATGTTTTCGTTTTCACTGGTGTCTAAATCATATGTTAAGTTTATAAATTTCATGTATCGTATTCTTTTTGGTCCATTATCTTTTTGGCACATATTGTAAAGTATTTCTAATATTTTCAATTCAGAATCCATAATATCTTTTTCTCCCTTAAATTTTTTTGTTAATGTTTATTATGGATGTTTTCTAAATATATCTTTTATGACATATCTTGATGAATCCAGAGTAATAAATGATACAATTTATGATAAAATAAATGAATACTTTAAAAAAGAAAATGAATTTCCTAATAGATATAATAGAGTAACTTTTTTTAACAATAATAAAGATTATTTTTACCAAACTGAAGATACATCTTACAGTATAAAATCAAGGGAAATCAACAATAAAATAGAAATTCTCCACACAAAAACAGGTGCAATATCAGAATCTTTTGAAAAATTTATTAAACCAATGAAATTTAACTATCAAAAAGATATTCATGTATTAGATATTTGTGGAGGAATTGGATATAACTCAACAGCCATGATACAAGATTTCATAGAACACGCCTCACCTAATACAAAATTAGTAATTGATTGTGTTGAAATAAGTAAAGCTACACTTGCTGCAGGATTACTTGTACCCTCACCAATATCTGCCCATGATATAATGAAACATGCAATTGAAAACAGTTTAATATATGAAGGTTATATTGTAAATCCAAAAGAAAAAACACCTATACCTAAAAGTATGGAGATAAATATTTACATAGCTGATGCTCGTTGTACAATAAAACAATTACCTAATAATTATTATGATGCAATATTTTTAGATCCATTTAGTCAAACAATGTCACCAGAACTTTTTAGTTTCGAATTCATTAAAGAATTTCGAAGAGTCATAAAACAAGAAGGATTAATAGCTACATATACTAGTTCATCACCAGTACGATCTGCATTTATAAAAAATGGATTTCATGTAGGTTTAGGTCCAATTTATGGTAGAAAACAAGGAGGAACACTAGCATCCCCCAGTTCTTTTATGTTAAATGAATCCATTCCTAAAGATGATGAAATAAAAATTGCATTATCTGATGTGGGAATACCTTTTTATGACCCTAACTTAAATTGGTCAACACAAGAAGTTACGGAAAATAGACAAAAATTAAGACATAAAGAAAGACATCATACATTAATTTCTAGTGCTGTTAAAACAACAACTTATTTAGGTAAAGAACCTAAAAATTCAGCACTAAAAAGAAGAATGGAACGAAACTTAGCTAAAATTGGAATACCTGGACTTAAAAGTAAAGAAGCATTTTATTTAATAGAACCAGAAAAACAATATAACTTAAAGTACTTGGACAATAATAATTCTAGAACACGTATACTTGAAATACATAATCGTTTGAATAAAATTCTTAAAATGAATAATAATCAACTTAATGCATATAAATGTATGAAATGTGGTTTTAGTTGGCCACAAAATTCTAATATGGGATATAAATGCCCTCAATGTGGTTCATTTCATATAAACAAAATAATAGATAAAAAACATAGAAAAAATCGTCCAATTACAGGAAATCCAAATAAAGATTACCGTCATCATCATCGTTTATACAATAATGATGATTTTGGGGCACATATGCACCATAAAAAACATAAACATCACCATAATCATCTATGGTTATATAATATAGATAATTTTGGTCGAGGATTAAATCATTGGTCTAATCATGGACATAAACATTTTCATGACTATGATAGACATAAAAATCATCATAAACATCATAATTAACTATAAAATGTTTTTTTTTCCATTTAAATTTTTTATATTTTTTTAAAATTAATTATTTAACAATTTAAAAAAGAAAAAAATAAATATGGTTTTTTTATTTTATAAAAAATAAATCCATATGAAAACAAATATTAATGCTGTAATAAATATTAATGGTGCCATAATTTTACTAACAGCTACAATTGAACTTATTGTGGATATTAATTCAGTACTGTTATTTGGCCCAAAAGTTTTTAAATTTTTAATTTTATTAATATCGGTTCCTGCTTCAACAGGTTCAAGATCTTCTAAAGCAGTTAATATACTTTCACGTAAATATTCTATGATTTTACTTTTTTCAGAGACTCCAATAGGATTATATCCATTAGCTAATGTATTCACTGAATGAGTATCAGTAGTTAAAACTTCTAATTCATCTATAGGTAAATCATTTAATTCTTTAAGTATTGTTTCCCTAAAACCTAATTCCATATTGTTACTGTCAAATAATGCTATTGCGGTTTTTTGTTCTCCTGCTTGAATAACCATTACTTTAAGTGCACTGTCACCTACACCATTGTTTTTATCTAAACCTTCCATCGGATTATAACTTATTCCAACTTGTAATGGATAATTTCGTTCTAAGTTTTCAATCTTTTTAACAGTATCTAATAATTGGAATACTTCAGGATTTCCAGGTAATACTCCTCCTTTTTCAGCATTAAAACTATTATGACAATCAACAACTATACTATTTTCAATTTTACAAGTTTTTTGACTTTCAATAATCATTGATAATCCAATACTAAATTCAATATCATCACTACCTGAGGGTGCAAATGTTGAAAGCATGATAATTCCATCATTAAAAAATTGAACTCCAATATTTGCTTGTTTTTCTGAGTATCTGACAAATTTACTACATTTATTAGAATAGTTCATTTTTGCCAAGCTTTCATTAACAGCATCTTTAATTTTTTGTATTTCATTAACACTTACTGGATTGAAATCATGTGTTGATGGTCCATGAGCTACCATTGTGAAGTAATCATATTCATTAGCAAGTATTGTTGGCATATTAGCTCCACCAATGTCTCCAATAGGTCCCGGATGTACGGATGGGCTGATAAATAATGCTTTAATATCACCATTCATGTTTTTAAAACTTAATGTGCCCACTATTGTGTCAATTTCTTCTCCTGAAGTATCAAATAAGTTTTCTAAGTATGATGATCCTTCATTCATATGTGCAATAAAAAAACTTAGTAAATCTAAGGCACCAAATCCAAGATTATTCTTCATTGGATTTTCAACTACTTTCATAAATGAGTAAATAGCTACTAAAAATACTAAACATGCTATAATAACTTTTAATATTGTTCCAAAAATTCCTAGTTGGAAAACTATTTCAAGATTACCTAAAAATGTCACTACAATTAACATACTTATAATTAATAAAGGTTGAACTAAACTAATAATAAATGATTTTAAAGGCCCAATATGGCTGGTTCCCCATAACACTAAAAAATTCCAAGCAAAAATTAATACACAGCCAAATAATATACTATTTACAAATAGGTCCATTTTAAGAATTATTCCAGCAATTAATCCTAGTACAGATATTAAACATAATATCACCATACTAGTAAGAGAAAGAAACATACTATGTTTCCTTTTAAGATTAATACCTTTTAATAAATAAACCCATTGTTGGTCTGTAGCACCAGAAACAATGCTTCCTAATCCAAAAACAAAAAATCCAAATGAACCTCCATAAAAAAGGTTTTCTAATTGACTATATGTGTTGATTGGTTTTAATAAAAATATTATGGCTCCTGTTATAAAACTAATAAATATCATACTGAATAATGATATTTTAACTTTAGGGAGTGTTTTAATATACTTTGATAATCCTGCAACACTACTCATACTTGACATGTTTAACTCTTACTCCATTTTAAAAAAATTTTTCTTTATATCTTAAGGTAATATTATTATTATTTATTTAATAAAATTTATAATAGTATACTATAATTATAATAATGTTTTTAATAATATTTATTATATCTAAAAAAATTAAAAATAATATTAAATAAAAAATACACTTTAAGGATAAATTTATTATGATCGATATAAAAGTACCAGTTAAAAATCAAGATTTAACAAAGTTAAAAATAGGGGATATAGTGACAGTTTCTGGAACTATTGTTACTGCAAGAGATCAAGCACATAAAAGAATCATTGAACAAGGTGCACCATTTTCATTAGATGGTGTAGCATTATTCCATGCAGGTCCTATAATCCAAAAAGATGATGAAGGAAATTATGATATAGTTGCAATAGGTCCTACTACTAGTATGAGGATGAATCCATATCAAGCTGATGTTTTAGATAAAGGTGTAAAAATTGTCATAGGTAAAGGAGGAATGGATGATTCAGTTAAAAAAGCTTTAAAAAGAGATAAATCTGTTTATCTTGTTGCAACTGGAGGGTGTGCAGCATTATATGTGGATAAAGTAAAGGAAGTTTCTAATGTGGATTGGTTAGATCTTGGAATGCCTGAAGCATTATGGGAATTGTCTGTTGATAAATTTGGACCATTAGTTGTAGGGATGGATTCTAATGGAAATAGTTTGTATGATTAATTAAATTAATATTTAAATTACTTAATAAGTTAATTATATTTGCCGAATAGTTTATATAATAAAACTTTTATTATTTAATATTAGTTTGTAAAAAAACATTTTTTTAAAAGAATAATTTATAATGATTTTTAAAAAATTTTAATAATACAAAAATTAATAAATAAAAAAAGGTGAATTGAACATGCCTGGTGCTTTAAAAGAAACTGCAGAAAAAAAACTTAAATCTAGAATCCGAAAATTTAAAAAAGTAAATAAAAGTGATGAAGAAAAAGATAAATTTTTTGAACAATTAGGAGGATCTGTTGAAATATATTTACCATCTAAAAATCCTGAAGAAATATCTGATAGTATATTATTCTATACTACTGCTGATGGTAAAATCATTGAAGCAGAATATTCATATAATGAAGGCGATAACTTTGAAACTATTCCTTTAGATGGGAAAAATTTAGATATTGTTGTTGAAGCTTTCAGTTCTAATTTCCATTTAGAATTTCTAGATGATGAATCTTAAATTAGAAAATTATATCTATTTTTTAAATACTTTTTTTATTAATTTTATTTTAACCCTTTTTTTTAATTATGCTATTTTTTATTAAAAAAATTTAATAACTTTATAATATATTATATTATAAATAGTGAAAAATTATGCTAGTTACTAGTTCTTTAGATGAAGTAAAAAAACGTGAATCCGCATTAAGAAATATTAGAAAAATAATTAATCAAGATACTAGGAAAAATTTATATGATTTTACTGGTTTATCTGGAGGTTTTCTTGCTACAGAAAATGATTTAAAACTTTTAGAAACTTATGTAGGTCCAGCTATTTTTGAAGAAAAATTACAGAAAGAAGGTATTAAACATTTAGGTGGGGAAAAAGTTTTTGCAGTAAATAGAACCAGTTCTGGAATTCTTGCAACAATATTAGCACTAGTTCCTGAAAAAGGTTTTGTTTTACATTTTTTAAAAGAACACCCTGCTCATCCAAGTATACCTAGATCATGTAAAATAATGCATGCTAATTATTTAGAATACACAGACATTGATAAATTTCGTGTCCCTTATGATGTTAATTTAGTTATAATCACAGGTTCCACTATGGATCATCAAACTATTGATGAAAAAACTTTTAAAAAAGTTATAAATCTTGCACATAAAGAAAATATTCCAGTTTTAGTTGATGATGCTTCTGGAGCCCGTATAAGAACAGCAATTTTTAATCAGAAAAAGGCAACTGAATTAGGTGCAGATTTAGTTGTAACAAGCACTGATAAATTAATGAAAGGTCCTCGGGGAGGTTTAATGGCAGGTAAAGAGGATTTAATAGATTTAGTTAAATCCAAAGCCACACAATTTGGTTTAGAAGCTCAACCTCCAAGTATTTTAGCTATGGTGAAAGGTTTAGAAGATTATAATCCTGAAAATTTAAGATTATCATTAAATAAGAAAACAGAATTATTTAATCAATTAAAACTTAAATATAATTCTTTCCAAGAAACACCTACAGGGGTGATGGTTAAAGAAGGAGATATGTATAATGAATTAAATTGTGAAAATAAAGATTTATCCGCTAAAGATTTTAACTTCATCTGGTCAATGATATTACTTAAAAAAGAGGGAATAATAACAATACCTGCAGTAGGAATGCCTGGAGCTTCTGCAACTATCCGATTTGATATAGCTTCACCCGATAGTAATAAGTTAACAGTTGAAGAAATAATTAAAAAAATAAATTCATCAATTAATTCATTAAAAAATGTTATGAATAATACAGATAAATGTTATAATTTAATTTTTGAATAAAAAAAGAAAAAAAGGGGAAAATTTTTAATTTAATTTTTTTAGTACACATTACCTTTATGACGTAATTCCCCTGCAAAAATTTTTTCAAGAGAACCATCATTTTTTTCAATAATTAAACTACCTTCCCTATTAATTCCAATAGCATAACCTTCAATAATTTTTCCTAAAGGTTGACGAATAATTACTTCACTTCCAATAGTTTTAGATAAGTGTCTCCATTCATTTAAGATTTTTTCATAATCTTCTTCTTTGAAATAATTATAAAATTTTTCAAATTCTTCAAGGAAAATTCTGATAATTTTTTTCTCTTTAATCTCACGGTTAGCTTCATCTTTTAAACTTGTAACATTATCTTTTAGTTCCTCTGGGAAATCATTCATAGTTAAATTTGTATCAATTCCAATACCTACCACAACATAATCTAAATTATTAAATGAAGCTTTTGCTTCTGTAAGTATTCCAGATACTTTTTTATCCTTAATAAGTATATCATTTGGCCATTTAATTTGAGCATTAACTCCAATAGTTCTTAAAGTTTTACAAACAGCAACTCCAGTAGCAAGAGTAATTAGTGAAGCATGAGTTGGGGGAACATTTGGTCTAATTAATATACTTAACCAAGAACCTCCTTTTGGAGATTTCCAAGCTTTACCTGATCTTCCTCTAGCTTTAGTTTGGGTATCTGCAATTATAACTACACCTTCTTCTTCGTCTGATTCTCCAAAGAATTTAGCTATATTGTTTGTAGATTTTACTTCATCATAAAAGTATATGTTTTTACCAATATAATCAGTTTTTAAGTTTTCTTTAATTTTTTTGGCAGTGTTTTCACTGCTTTCTTGTGAACCTAATTCTTTAAGAAAATCAATGATTTCAGATTCATCTAGTGCTAAAACTTCATCAGCATCTTTATCTGAAATTTTATTTTTCTTTTTAAGCAAATCTATCATTTCTTGTTTCATCTGAAATTCCTCATTTTAAAAATATTTTCTCTTAATTTCTCTTTTTATTTTGTAAAGCTTGTGCATTTGTTAAGTAAGAACCAACTCCTGCACTAATTGCAGCTATTTTCTTTCCTGGCATGAAAGTAGCTTTTAAACGGTTCACGTTTTCTCTATCTTCTTCAATTACTTTCTTCATTTCTTCTTCAATTCCCTTTTTATGGTCATCAATGAAATGAGTGTTAAGTTCTCCTTTTAAGAAGTAAGGATTTCTAATAATTGCTTTATGGAATGGAATTGTGGTTTTTACTCCTAATATTATGTATTCGCTCAATGCTCTTTTCATTCTATCTATTGCATCTTGACGAGTACTTCCATTTGTAACTAATTTACTTATCATACTATCATAAAATGTAGGAATAGTATAATTCATATAAACTCCACTGTCTAATCTTACTCCTGGGCCTCCAGGTGATCTATATCCTGTAATTTTTCCAGGATTTGGTGCAAAATCAGATAATGGATCTTCTGCATTTATACGGCATTCGATTGCATGTCCTGTTACTTTTATATCTTTTTGTTCTAAGTTTAGTTCTTCCCCTGCAGCTATTTTTATTTGTTCTTTTACAAGGTCAATATTAGTTACTATTTCAGTTATAGGGTGTTCTACTTGAATACGAGTATTCATTTCTAAGAAATAATAGTTACCATTATCATACATAAATTCTATTGTTCCAGCACCAGTATAATTAATGGATGATGCTGCTTTAACTGCACTTTCACCCATTTGTGCACGTAATTCTTCTGTCATTATTGGAGAAGGTGCTTCTTCTAATAATTTTTGATGTCTTCGTTGAATACTACATTCTCGATCTGCGGCATGAATTACATTACCATAATTATCTCCAAGAACTTGGAATTCTATATGTCTAGGTTTTTCTAAGTATTTTTCTATAAATACAGTGCTGTCTCCAAAATTGGCTGCAGCTACAGATTGAGTGGATTCGATAGCACGTTGTAATTCATCTTCACTATAAACAGCTCGCATACCAATTCCACCACCACCTGCAGATGCTTTAATAATTACTGGATATCCAATGTTTTTTGCAATTTCTTTTGCTTCATTTATATCTGTTAATCCTTCTTGGGTTCCTTCAATTACAGGTATTCCTGCTTTACGCATTATTTGTTTACTTGTAATTTTATCCCCCATTTGACGTATTACATCTCCTGTAGGTCCTACAAGGGTGATTCCATTCTTTTCACATTCTTCTCCTAGTTTAGGATTCTCTGCAAGAAATCCATAACCTGGGTGAATTGCTTCTGCACCAGATTCAACTGCTGCATTAATAATTTTATCTATATTTAAATAACTTTGTAAAGGACTAGGATTACCTAGTGGGTATCTTTCATCTGCATAGTTAGTGTATAAAGATGTTTTATCTGCATCAGAATAGACTGCAACACTTTTAACATCTAATTCACGGCATGCTCGCATGATTCTGATAGCTATTTCTCCTCTGTTAGCTATTAATATCTTGTCAAACAATTTCATAACCTCTTTTTGTAAAGTAATAATTATTAAATTTATTCAATAATTAAATATTTATTATAATATATTATTATATAATTAAATTATCTTTATTATATTTTTTTAGATAACAAATATTTAGTACCACTATTAAGGTTTTATTATTATGATAAAAATTAAAAAGAAAAAACAATTAGAAATGATACTTCAAAAAATACCTTCTCATCCAAATCCTAAAGTTAACTTAGAACAATATACAACACCTTCTTATATTGCAAGTGATTTATTATGGAATGCATATTCAATTGGTGATATTGAGGGTAGAAATATTATAGATTTGGGGTGTGGAACTGGAATATTTGCTATAGGTTCAAGTTTGCTTGGGGCTTGCAAATCTTTAGGTTTAGATATAGATAATGATTCAATTGGTACGGCTTTAAAAACATCAAATAATTTAAATCTTAAGAATGTAAATTTTGATGTTTTAAATGTTCTACAATCTAATGATTTAATAAATATTGTAAAAACTTATAATTTAAGTTATGATAATAATTTTAAGGTTGAAACTCTATTCCAGAATCCTCCTTTTGGTTCTCAAGAAAAGGTAAAAAAAGGTAAAGATAAAAAATTTATTGATGTTGCAATGAATTCAGCAGAGGTGATATATTCTTTTCACATGTTATCTACTGAAAAATTTGTGTGTGAATATTTTGAAAGTAAAGGTGGTGTTGTGTCTCATAAATTTAGGTATCATTTTCCTTTACCTAAAGTTTATAGTTTTCATAAAAAAGAAACTTATAATGTTGATGTGATTGTTTTAAGAGTTGAAAATTTTTCAATTTAATTTTTTCATTATTATTTTTTTTCTTTTTCAATTTAATTTCTGATTTATTTTTTATTTCTTGTTTTATGTGTTATTTGTTCTCTTTTTCTATTAAAAGAAGTAAAGTATATATACTATATTAAACTAATATAATTATAATCTATATATTATATATTTAAATAAATTTGTTATAGTAGATCTATAAAATACTCTAACTTTTAGAGTATTGGAACTTAACTTAATATTTTCCTAGTTGATATTATAAAAATTTTAGGGTAATATTTATATATAGATTTGAATAAATAATTATTAATGCAGAAACGAAATTTATCAATCTTTATACCAAATTCATTCTTGTCTGAGACAACTGACTTAAAATTTAAGACTAGTAAAGTTGGAATTTTAGGAAGATTATTAGCTGTATATAGAGCTAATCAAGTTGTAATTTACAATGATATGTCTCATGGAGATGAAAATAACTTCAAAGATGGGGATTTCATTGCTGAAGTACTTTCTTTCATGGATACACCTCAATATTTAAGAAAACAGGCGTTTCCAATAAAGTCAGAATTGAAGCATGTTGGAATACTACCTCCTTTAAGAGCTCCACACCATCCTAATAATGTAGAACCTGAATTAGGTGATTACAGACAAGGATTTACTGTGAAGCGTAATAGAAAAGGAACATTTGTTGATATAGGTATGGATAAATTAGCATTCTGCAGAGAGCAACTTACAGTAAAAAAAGTTTTCAGCTTTAAAATTACAAAGTTAGCTAAAGAGGTAATAGTCACACCTGATGAACCAGATGACATTTACTGGGGTTATAAGACATTATCTACTCATAAAAGTCTTAAAAATAGCTTGAAATTAGTTAAACCCGATCTTGTTGTTTTAACTACAAGATATGCAGATACAATAGATTCTATTTTTAATGAATTAGAATATAAGGTAAAGGAATCTGATAATATAGCAATATTATTTGGAGGACCTTACTCTTCAATTGAAGAAAATGTTGAAAGTTCTAATTGGGATGTTGTGAAAGTAAATACAATACCTAATCAAGGAACTGAAACCGTCCGAACTGAAGAAGCTGTATCAGCTACATTATCTATATTCAATTTAATGATGGACTAATAAGGAATTATTAGTCTATTTGCAGGTTAAAACTTAACTTGCATATTGTGTATCAAAAAATTAGATTATTAATAACAATTATTTTTCCAGTTATTGATAAAAAGCTCATGCTAGATTTATTAGTCAGAGCTATCAACTATTAAATTTACTCCTAAATAGGGGTATGAAAATTTTAGTTGTAAAGAAAAATATTCATGTTTATCTAACTTTAGATTAAATTAAAAGAATAATAAAGTTCTATTTCTAATCTTTAAAGTTATTTATTTAAATTTAAAAAATAAAAGACATTTAATTAAAGAATCTGTATTATTATACTATTTAGATACTCTTTAATATGAAATGATTAAAAAAATGATTTAAAATACGTATTTTAAATTAAAATAAAAAGATAAAGAATAAACCAATAATTAATAGGTTACAATTATTAAAACTAATTAATTACGGGAAATAAAAATATAAAATAAAGGAGGAAAAGATTAAATGGTAAGACATCACCAACCAAGAAAAGGTTCAGTTGCATACAGCCCTAGAAAAAGAGCTGCTAAAGAAACACCTAGAATCAAATCTTGGCCAAGTTATGAAGAACCAAAACTTTTAGGTCTTGCTGGTTATAAAGTGGGTATGACACATGCAATGTGTGTAGATGCTGATAAAAACTCTCCTACTTATAATATGGAAGTTTTCACACCAGTAACTGTTTTGGAAGTACCGCCTGTTGTTATAATGGGTATTAGATCATATGAAAAAACTACTCGTGGTTTAAGAGCTATCACCGAGGTTATTGCAGATAATTTAGATGAAGAACTCTCCCGGAAGATTACTCTTCCTAAAGAATATAATCAATCTGAAGCTATTGCAAAAATACAAGATGCCTTAGAATATACTGATGATATTAAACTTTTAGTACATACAAATCCTAAAGTAACCAGTGTTCCTAAAAAGAAACCTGAAATTTTTGAATGTGCTATAGGAGGAACTTCTTCAGAAGAAAAATTAAATGCTGCTTTAGAATTATTAGGTAATGAAGTTAAAGCAAGCGATGTATTTTCTGAAGGACAATATGTAGATTCTATCGCTACCACCAAAGGAAAAGGATTCCAAGGTGTAATTAAAAGATGGAATATTAGAATCCAATATGGTAAAGCTGCTAGAAGTGGTAAGAAAAGACATGTAGGTTCTATTGGTCCATGGACACCTAGAAGAACTATGTGGACAGTTGCTCAAGCTGGTCAAACTGGATACCATAAGAGAACTGAATTTAACAAAAAGATTTTAAAGATTGCAGATGCATCTCAAGTAGATGAAATTAATCCTGATGGAGGATTTATAAAATATGGTCTTGTTAAAAATGATTATATTTTAGTAAAAGGTTCTGTACCTGGTCCATCTAAAAGATTAATTATCTTAAGAAAAGCTATGCGTCCTAAAAAATCTGATGCTAATGCACCACAAATTAATTATATTAGTACTCGTTCTAAACAAGGAGCTTAATCATGAAGGTTAATACTTATAATCTAAAAGGGGAAGTTGATGGAAATATTGAACTTCCAGCTATTTTTGATGAAGAATATAGACCAGACCTTATAAAAAGAGCTGTAATTTCTGCACAAACTGCTAGAGTACAACCTTGGGGAAACGATCCTATGGCTGGTAAAAGAACTACAGCTACTTCTTGGGGTTCAGGAAGAGGTGCAGCTATGGTACCTAGAATAAAAAATGGTTCTAAAACTGCTTTTATTCCTTTAGCTGTCGGTGGTCGTCAAGCTCACCCAGTACGTGCTGAAAAAAATCATCATGAAAAAATCAATACTAAAGAAAGAAGATTCGCTATTAGATCTGCAGTTGCTGCAACTACTAATGAAGAATTAGTTTCTGGTAGAGGTCATAGAATTGATAATGTACCTCAAGTACCTTTAGTTGTTGATGATGAATTAGCTTCAATCAAAAAAACAAGTGAAACTCGTGAAATATTCAAAAAATTAGGAATATTTGATGATATCACAAAAGCTAAAAATAGTAGAAAAGTGAAAGCTGGTAGAGGTAAACTTAGAGGTAGAAAATACCGTAATGCTAAGGGACCTCTAATAGTTGTTGATGAGGATAAAGGTATCAGTTTAGGTGCACGTAACCATGCTGGTGTCGATATTGTATCTGTTAAAAATTTAAATGCTGAATTATTAGCACCAGGTACTCATCCAGGTAGATTAACTGTTTTCACTAAATCCGCAGTTGAAAAATTAGGAGGATTATTCCAATAAATATCCAATATTGGATGTTTAAAATGGAATGATTATAAAGTGAAGGTGGATAATTATGGATCCTTACGCAATTATAGTTAAACCTCATGTAACTGAGAAAACTATGAACTTAATAGATCAAAATAATGAATTAACTTTTGTTGTTAATAGAGAATCTAACAAAAATTCTATAAAACGTGCTATTGAACAATTATATGATGTTAAAGTTGAAAAAGTTAACACTCATATTAGCTCAAAAGGTATTAAACTTGCATATATTAAGTTAACAGAAGAAGAAGATGCAGAAGATATTGCTGTTAAAATGGGAGTATTCTAAGGAGGAATGAAATATGGGTAAACGATTAATCATTCAACGTAGAGGAAGAGGAACTCCTACTTACCGTGTAGCATCTCACAGATTTAAAGATAAAATACAATATAGAAATTATGATAATCTTGAAAAAGAAGGAAGTATAAAAGGAGTAGTTTCTGATATTGTACACGATCCTGCAAGAACAGCACCTATTGCATTAGTCAAATTTGAAAATGGAGAAAAAAAATTCATACTCGCTCCAGAAAGTATACAAATTGATGATGAAATAGAATGTGGAATTTCTGCTCCAATAAGTTTTGGTAATACATTACCATTAAGAGAAATTCCAGAAGGAACTCCTATCTATGATATAGAAAATAGACCAGGAGATGGTGGACGTTTTGTTAGATCTTCAGGTACTTATGCTTCTTTAATAACTCATGATGTAAATCAAGCTGTTGTTGAATTACCGTCTGGTGAATTAAAATCTTTCAATCCAAATTGCCGTGCAAGTATTGGAGTAGTTGCAGGTGGAGGAAGAAAAGAAAAACCATTCCTTAAAGCAGGAAACAGATGGCATGCTCTTAATGCTAAGGGTAAAAAGATGATGACAGTTAGAGGAGTAGCAATGAATGCTGTAGACCACCCTCACGGGGGAGGTAACAGACAACACCCAGGTGTACCAACTACTATTTCAAGACATGCATCTCCAGGAAGAAAAGTTGGTTCAATTGCAGCTAAACGTACAGGTAAAAGACGATAATTAAGGAGGTAGCTACTTGGCAAGAAAAATATTTAAATATCAAGGATTAACCCTAGAAGAATTACAAGATTTATCTCTAGATGAGTTAGTTGAGATCTTACCATCAAGACAAAGAAGATCTCTTAAGAGAGGATTTTTACCAAGACAACAAACTGTTTTGGATAAATTCCGAAAACTTAAAAAACATGAAGAAAACAAAAAAGGCGGTAAACCAATAGTAATAAAAACACACTGCCGTGATATGATTGTATTACCTGAAATGGTTGGAACCACTTTTGGTATATATAATGGTCATGAATTCAAAGAAGTTACATTCACTCCAGAAATGATTGGTTGTTACTTTGGAGAATTCGCACCAACTAGACAAAAAGTTAGTCACGGTGACCCAGGAATGGGAGCTACAAGAAGTAGTATGTTTGTACCGCTTAAATAAGGAGATTAGAACATGGCAAATAACTATGCATATAACAATAAAGATATTGATGAAGAAAAAACTGCACGTGCTATGGCTAAATCTCTTAAGGTTTCCCCAAAACATTGTGTTGAAATTAGTAATGCAATAAGAGGAATGGAAGTAACAAAAGCAAAAGAATATTTACAAAATGTTATTGATATGAAACAAGCTGTTCCATTCAAAAGACATAATAAGAAAGTAGGTCATCGTAAAGGTGCACAAGGTTGGCCATCTGGAAGATACCCTGTTAAAGCTGCAGCTGAAATTTT
Source organism: Methanobrevibacter sp. UBA417 (assembly GCF_002508845.1). Taxonomy (NCBI): domain Archaea; kingdom Methanobacteriati; phylum Methanobacteriota; class Methanobacteria; order Methanobacteriales; family Methanobacteriaceae; genus Methanobrevibacter; species Methanobrevibacter sp. UBA417. Next base: position 13,982 of record NZ_DAZC01000027.1, on the reverse strand, counting down.
AAAAGTTTTAGAAAATGCAGAAAGTAATGCAGAGTATAAAGGTATGGATACTGAAAACCTTATTATTGAACACATATCTAGTCATAGAGGTATGGTTATTAGAGGAGCTATACCAAGAGCTTTTGGTAGAGTCACTCCATTTAATACACCAACTACCCATGTTCAAGTAGTATTAGTGGAGGCTTAAGTTTATGATAGAAAAAGATTTCGTAACCGAAGGACTTAAAAGAACCAAAATCGACGAATTTTTAGAAACCGAACTTGAAAGAGCAGGTTATGGTGGAATGGATGTTCAAGTTACACCACTTGGAACAATGATTGTTGTTTATGCTGAAAGACCAGGAATGGTTATAGGTAGAGGTGGAAAAACTGTTAGAGCTATCACTCAAACTTTAAAAAATAATTTTGATTTAGATAATCCTCAAGTTGAAGTAAAAGAAGTTGATGTTCCAGAACTTAATCCTAAAATTATGGCATCTAAAATTTCTAATATGCTTCAAAGAGGTATGCACTTTAGACGAGTTGCTTATTCCACTATTCGTAGAATTATGGGAGCTGGAGCTCAAGGTGTAGAAATTACAATCTCTGGTAAAATTAGAGGTTCTAGATCTGCTGTTTCAAAATTTGTTGAAGGATACATTAAGAAATGTGGTGAACCTTCAGACCGATTTGTTAAAGAAGGTTTTGCAAGTGCTACTTTAAAACCAGGTGTTTTAGGAATTTTCGTACGTATTATGCCTCCTGAAGCAGTTTTACCTGATAAAGTTGAAATAATTGCTCCTCAAATTCAAGAAGAAATTATTGAAGAAGAAGTTGTTGAAGAAGTCGAAGAAGTCGAAGAAACTGAAGCTCCTGAAGAATCTGAAAACATTGAAGAGTTAGAAGAATTAGAAGAAATTGTTATGGAAGATGAAGCCGAAGAAACAAATTCTTCTGAAGAATCTAAAGAGGATGAGTAATTATGGCTATTTTAAGAAGTAATGAAATTTGGGAAATGGAAATTGAAGAAATTCAAGAAAAATTAATTGAACTTAAAGTTGAATTAAATAAAACCGTTTCTAAAGGTGCTGCTGCAGGTGTTATTGATAACCCTGGTCAAGTTAGAGAACTTAAAAGAACTATTGCTCGTGTTCTTACAATTATGAGCCAAAAACAGAAGGAGAACTAAATGAAAATTTGTGAGGTATGCGGTCTTCCTGAAGAACTTTGTGTTTGTGAAGAAATTGCAAGAGAAGTTCAAACTGTTAAAGTATTTACAGTAAGAAGAAGATTCGGTAAACTTATGACAATTGTCGAAGGAATAGATGAACACGATATTGATATTAAAGAACTCACTAAAACTTTGAAAAGTAAATGTGCTTGTGGTGGAACTGCTAAAAATGGTCAAATTGAACTTCAAGGTGATCATAAAACTAAAGTAAAAGAAGTTCTATCTAGTATGGGATTCTCTTCAGATACTATTGAAATTAGAGATTATAAAAAGAAAAATAATCATAAACATAATAATAATCATAATAACAATAGACATCATAAGAAACATTAAAATTCTAAATTCAATATTGTAAATTTGTCTGATTAATGTTCTAAAACAAAATATCATAAGTTTGATTATTTTATTTTTTAATCACACTTTTGTTTAGAATAATATGATAAACTCAGAAAATATATTCTATCATGAATTGATTGGTTTAGAGCTTAAGGTTATAAATAGCTCTAATAAATCATTGATTGGTTTAAGTGGAATTGTTATTGATGAAACTAAAAAGACTTTAAAAATCGAGACATCCACTAAAGGGGAAAAATTGATTCAAAAAAATGTTTCAATTTTTCATATAATTCTCCCAGATAAATCTAAAGTTGAAATTGATGGGAAAATATTATTGAATCGTCCTGAAGATAGAATAAAAAAGAGATATAAAAAAATATAATGGTGATAATATGGTTGGTCTCAATGTCCAAGAACCTGAAACTACATGTAAGGATCCTAATTGCCCATTTCATGGTAATTTGCCTTTAAGAGGTCAAGTCCTTGAAGCTACAGTTACATCCTATAAAAATGATAGAACTGTTACTGTAGAACGTAGTTACTACAAATTCATTAAGAAATATGAAAGATATGAAAAAAGAAATTCAAAAATTAATGTTCACAAACCTGATTGCATTAATATAGAAATTGGTGATGATGTAAAAATCGCTGAATGTAGACCTTTAAGTAAAACTAAACATTTTGTTATTGTAGAAGTTAAAGGGGATAATTAAAATGAAAGCAAGTACATCAAATATTACAAAACCTTTACCTGTTGGTGCTAGACTTCAATGTGTTGATAATACTGGTGCACGTGAAATTGAAATTTTATCTGTAAAAGGATTTAAAGGTGTCCGCAGACGACTTGATGCAGCTGGTGTTGGTGACTTAGTTACAGCTTCAGTTAAAAAAGGAACTGCGGATATGCGAAGAGAAATTGTTCAAGCTGTTGTAGTAAGACAAAAGAAAGAATTTAGACGTGCTGATGGTCTTCGTGTTAAATTTGAAGATAATGCGGCAGTTATAATAACTCCTGAAGGATTATTAAAAGGTTCTGAAGTAAGAGGTCCTGTAGCTAAAGAAGCTGCAGATAAATGGCCTAGTGTTGGTAGTGCAGCTAGCATTTTAATTTAAAGGTGAAAATTATGTCAAAACAACCAAGAAAACAAAGAAAAGCATTATACTCTGCACCTTTACACCAACGTCGTAACAGAATGAGTGTAAATTTAAGTCATGAATTAAGAGAAAAGTTAGGTAAAAGATCTCTTCCTGTTAAAGTTGGAGATAAAGTAACCGTACTTCGTGGTGATTTTAAAGGTCAAGATGGTGAAGTCGAAGCTATTGACATTAAAAGATACAAAGTTACTATTGATGGAATAACTTTAAATAAAGCTGATGGTAATGTAGTATTTTTACAAGTTCACCCTTCTAACTTAATGATTACTGATGCAGATTTAGATGATGATAAAAGAAATAAACATGTAAAGGAGGAATAAATAATGGCAAATATGGGATCAAGAAAACATCTTAAAAGATATAAAGCTCCTAAATCCTGGCCTATCCATCCAAAAGAAAAAACTTGGACAGTTAAACCAGCAGCAGGTCCACATGCTATTGAAGATTCCTTATCTTTAATGGTAGTAGTTCGAGATGTATTAAAAATAGCTGATAATTCCAGAGAAGCAAAAACTATAATAAATTCTGGAGATATCTTAATAGATGGAAAAGTTAAAAAAGATTATAAATATCCAGTTGGATTAATGGATATAATTACAATTCCAAAAAATGAAACATCTTACCGAGTATTATTAGATAATAAAAACAGATTAACTTTATTAAAAATTAATAATAATGATGCTGATGAAAAATTATCTAAAATCGTTAATAAAACTACAATCAAAGGTGGAAAAATACAATATAATCTTCATGATGGTAGAAACTTATTAACAGATGGAGATTACAAAGTCGGAGATGTTTTAAGTCTTAAATTACCTGAACAAGAAGTTCAAAACTCATTCAAATTAGAAGAAGGAGCTACTGTTCTTGTTACTGGAGGAAAACATACCGGAGAAATAGGTAAAATATCTGAAATTATTATCAGTAAAACTTCTAATCCAAATACTGTAATTATAGAAAACAATAAGAAAGAAAATTTCTTAACTTTAAAAGATTACGCATTTGTTATTGGTGGAGAAAAACCTGTAATTGACTTATTGGAGGTTAACCAATGAATCCTATGGATCAAATAAAAATTTCCAAAGCTACAGTAAATATAGGTGTAGGAGAATCTGGTGAAAAATTAACTCGTGCTTTAACTTTACTCGAAAATTTCACAGAACAAAAACCAGTAAAAACTTTTTCTAAAGTTACTAATCCTGAATTTGGTATTCGTAAAAGACAACCAATTGCATGTAAAGTAACTTTAAGAGGTGAAAAAGCTGATAGAGTTATTAAAATGGTATTAGATGGTATTAATAATAAGATTAAACCTACCCAATTTGATGCTCAAGGTAACTTATCTTTCGGTATAAGAGAACATATTGATATTCCAGGAATGAGATATAACCCTGATATTGGTATATTTGGTATGAATATTTCTGTAACCTTTGAAAAACCAGGATACAGAATAGCTAAAAGAAAAATCCAAAATAAAAAGATTCCTCAAAAACATAAAATTACTCCAGAACTAACCATGAAATTCATGGAAGATAATTTTAATGTAAACTATGTGGATGAAATTATTGAAACTTATTAAATAAATATAAAAGGTGATAAATTTGCCAAGAAAATACGGTAGAGCAGCAAAAAAATGTAGTCGATGTGGAGATCATTCTGCTATGATCAGTCGTTATGGATTAAATTTATGTCGACAATGCTTTAGAGAAGTCGCCCCAAAGATTGGATTTAAAAAATATAATTAAATTATATTGAATTTTTTACAAAAATTATTAAAATTAAAAATTAAAAAGGTGTTATAGTTATGACTCTTATGGATCCTCTTGCTGATGCTTTAACTAATTTAAGAAACAATGAATTACAAGTTAATAATCATTGTACTATAAGCCCAGCATCAAAATTAATCGGGCAAGTTTTAAGCACAATGCAAAAAGAGAATTATATAGATGAATTTGAATATATAGATGACAATAAGGCTGGAAAATTCGAAGTAGAATTAGATGGTAACATTAATCAATGTGGTGTTATTAAGCCTCGTCATGCTGTAAAGAAAGATGAATTTGAAAAATTTGAAAAAAGATATTTACCAGCAAAGAATTTCGGTATTTTAATCGTTACTACTCCTGAAGGTATTATGACCCACAAGGAAGCTAAAGAACGAGGTATCGGTGGAAGATTGTTGGCTTATATGTATTAGGTGATTATGTATGGTATTAGCTGCAGCTATTAAGGAAGAAATTGAAATTCCTGAAGGCGTTGAAGTTAACCTTGAAAAAGTTAACATTGAAGACACTATTTCTGTCAAAGGTCCAAATGGTGAAACTTCTAGAAAATTTAATTATCCAAACCTAACTATTACTAAAGAAGATAATTCTATAATAATAGAAACTAATTTCCCAAAGAAACAAGATAAATCTATGGTTGGAACAACTAAAGCTCATATTAATAATATGTTAATAGGAGTTACAGATGGATTTACTTACAAAATGAAAATTGTATTCGCTCACTTTCCAATGACTGTTAAAGTTAGTGGAAATAAAGTAAATATAGACAATTTTATTGGTGAAAGAAGTCCTAGATTATCTAATATTGTAGGTTCTGCAAAAGTTAGTGTTAAAGGTGATGAAGTAACCATTACTGGTGTAAATAAAGAAGATGTTGGTCAAACTATGGCTAATTTAGAACAAGCTACTAAAATTACAGGAAAAGATCCTAGAGTTTTCCAAGATGGTATTTACTTAGTTAGCAAAGAATAAAAGAGTTATTTATTGGTGATTATTATGAATAAAAAATTTAATAGACAAGAATATGCTCGTTACAAAAAATTAGGTAATAAATGGAGACGTCCTCGAGGTAAAACCAGTAAAATGAGAAGATATGAAGCTGGTAAGCCTGATATGCCTGCAATAGGTTATCGTTCCCCTAGAGTTACAAGAGGTTTACATCCTTCTGGATACAAAGATGTACTTGTATGTAATATGAAAGAATTAGAAGCTTTAAATCCTGATACTGAAGCAGGAAGAATTAGTGCTTCTATAGGTTCTAGAAAGAAAGCTATGATGTTAGAAAAAGCATCAGAATTAGGAATAAAAATATTAAATAAATAAATTTTTATTATACAATAAAAAGTTTTTTTAATCATTTTCAATTTTAAATGAAAAAATGATTATTTCCAAATTATATTAATGATTATTAGAAAAAAATTATCTTATAAACTACTTGATGAAATTAAAAAAATTAATTGGGCAGTTATTTAAAATGATATGGGATTATGGAGTACAGTTTGTAACCTCAAATCAAACTTTAAATAACATTTATCTGAATTAGATTAAATCTTTTTCAGCATTTTTTTAAAACTTCATTAAGCAAATATAATTCATTGTAAAATTTAAGGGAAATCTAAAAACTTGAAAAAATTGCAATTATTTTATTTCAAGCTATAAATAATTAGAATAATTCTATAATAAAAAAATAAATCAATTACTTTAAAAAAATAATTGGAGGATTATTAATGAATCTTACAACTCAAAAAAGATTAGCTGCTAGTATTCTTAAAGTAGGAGTTAATCGAGTATGGATTGATCCTGAAGAAATCGAAGAAGTTTCTAGAGCTATCACTAGAGATTCAGTTCGTCAACTTATCGATCAAGGAATTATTAAAGCTAAACCTGAAACTGGTATTAGTAGTTACAGATCTAAAAAGATTAAACAACAAAAAGCAAAAGGTAGACGTAAAGGACGAGGTAGTATAAAAGGAGCTAAAAAAGCTCGAAACCCTAAAAAGAAAGTTTGGATGAGAACTATCCGTGCTTTAAGAGGGGAATTAAAAGATATGCGTGATGCAGATCAAATAGATCCTACTACTTATCGTAAATTGTATAAAATGGCTAAAGGTGGAGCCTTCAAAAGTAAATCTTATATGAAGTCTTACGCTCGTGACCATGAATTACTTAAATAGGAGGAATGAACTTGGCACACGGATCAAATTATAAAGTAGCATTCAGAAGAAGAAGAGAAGGAAAAACTGATTATGCTCAAAGAATGAAATTAGTTAAGATTAATGCAAATAGATTAGTTGTTAGAGTTTCTAATGCTAATGTTATTGTTCAAGTTGTAAAAGTAGGTGAAAATGGAGATGAAACATTAGTATCTGCTCATAGTAAAGAACTTAATAAATTAGGTTGGAAAGCTGGAAACAAAAACACTAGTGCTGTATATTTAACTGGTTATTTATGTGGTAAAAAAGCTTTAGCTGCAAACATTGATGAAGCTATCGCAGATATAGGTTTAAAATCTCCTATTAAAGGTTCTAAAATATTTGCTGCTATAAAAGGAGCTTCTGATGCTGGATTTTATGTACCATTTGGTGAAAAAGTTATTCCTAGTGAAGAACGTATTAATGGTCAACATATTGCAGATTATGCAGAATCCTTAGATGAAGCTGATTTAAAAACTAAATTTAGTAAATATTTAGAAAATGATCTTCAACCTGTAGATTTACCGGATCACTTTGAAGAAATTAAAAATAAAATTGATGATGAGGTATAACTATGAGTTTTAATATTGATGAATGGGAACCTACCACAAAAATTGGTACTCAAGTAAAAGAAGGTACTATTACTGATATAGATGAAATTTTTGAAAAAGGTTTACCTATAATGGAATTAGAAATAGTAGATGCCTTACTTCCAGACCTTGAAGAAGAAGTAATGGATGTTAACTTAGTTCAAAGAATGCACAAATCTGGAAGAAAAGTAAACTTCAGAGTAATTGTTGCTGTTGGAAATAAAAACGGTTATGTTGGATTAGGTCAAGGTAAAGCTAGAGAAGTAGGTCCTGCTATTAGAAAAGCTGTTGATAATGCTAAGTACAATTTAATTAAAGTACGAAGAGGATGTGGAGATTGGGGTTGTGTTTGTGGTAAACAACATACAGTTCCTTTCAAAGTCACAGGTAATACTGGTAGTGTAGATGTAACTTTAATCCCTGCTCCTGCTGGAGTAGGATTAGCTGTAGGAAATGTTGGTAAAACAATCTTAGGTCTTGCAGGTATTAAAGATGTTTGGAGTAGTGCTAGTGGCCAAACTCAAACAACTGTTAACTTTGCATTCGCAGTTTTCGATGCTTTAAAAGAATTAAGTAAAGTTAAAGCAACTAAAGGCGAATTAAAAGGCATGGGAGTGCTTTAAATAGGTGATTATCATGTTTTTTGTTATTAGAGTTAGAGGTAGTACAGGTGTTATTGCTGACATCAAAGATACATTAGATTTACTAAATCTTACAAGAATCAGCCATGCTGTTTTAGTTGAAGAAAATCCAAGTATGAAAGGTATGCTTCAAAAAGCAAAAGATTATCTTACTTGGGGAGAAATTGATGCTGAAACATTAACTGAAATTATTGAAAAAAGAGGAAAACTTGTTGGTGGAGATAAAGTCACTGAAGAATATCTTAAAGAAAATACTGATTTTTCATCTTTTGAAGAATTAGCTAATGCATTAATCAATGCTGAAATTAAAGCTAAAGATATTAATATGAAACCTGTTTTCCGTTTACACCCTCCAAGAAAAGGTTATGAATCTATCCGTCTTACTTATAATGAAGGTGGAACCCTTGGTTACAGAGGCGAAGAAATTATTGATCTCGCAAAGAGAATGAGTTAATTATTGGTGGTATGAATGATTAGAAAAAGTCGTAAAATTAATAAACAAAGAGGCTCTCGTTCTATTGGTGGAGGATGCTCCAAAAAACGTAGAGGTGCAGGAAATAGAGGTGGAAGAGGTTTAGCTGGTGCAGATAAACAACACTGGACTTGGACTGTAATTCACGATCCTGATCATTATGGTAAACATGGATTTAAAAGACCTCAAAAAATGGTTAAAAAAATTAATCCTGTTAACTTAAGTTATTTAGATGATAAATCTGAAGAATTATTAGAAAAAGGTATTGCTTCTAAAGATGGAGATTCTATTGTTATAGATATAACTGAATTAGGTTACAATAAAGTTTTAGCTAAAGGTTCTATTTCAAAACCATTAACTATTAAATCTCCTTCTTTTTCAGCTTCTGCTATTGCTAAATTAGAAGAAGCTGGAGGCGAAGCTGTAGAATTATAATTTAACTAATTTAATATAATTCTATATTTTTTATTATTTCAAAAAGTTTATTTTATTAAAAATAGTTTTATTAATCATGAAAATTAATATATTATTAATTTAATGAGTTGGCTATTTTTATTCATTAAATTTTTTAAAATATTTAAAAATTTATTATTAGTTAGTTATATCTGAGGAATAACATGTCAGTTTTGGAAAATTTTAAACCTTTATTTAGGCTTCTTCCTGAAGTTAAAACTCCTATACATAGAGAAAGTTTTAATGAGAAGCTTAAATGGACAGGTATCATATTGGTATTATATTTTATTTTAACTCAAGTTCCATTATATGGATTGAGTAGTGCAGCTGTTGATCAATTTGCTCAATTAAGAGCGGTTATGGCTGGAAGTTTTGGTTCAATTTTAACTTTAGGGATTGGTCCTATTGTAACCGCATCAATTGTACTTCAACTATTAGTTGGTTCAAAAATATTAAAATTAGATTTATCTTTACATGAAGATAAAGCAATGTTCCAAAGTACTCAGAAATTGTTAGCTATTGTTTTCACAATATTTGAAGCTGGAGTTCTTGTTTTTACAGGAAGTTTAATACCTATAGATAACTCTTATCTTGGTGTATTAATGTTACAATTAGTTATTGGAGCTGTATTAATTATTTACCTTGATGAAGTTGTATCTAAATGGGGATTTGGTTCTGGTGTAGGTCTATTTATTGCAGCAGGTGTTGCTGAACAAATTGTTGTTGGTACATTTAACTTTTTACCATCACCAACTCAACCTGGTACTTTCTCTGGTATGATTCCGCAATTTATCCAATCAATTGCTGCAGGACAACCTAATCCTTCTGTATTGCTCCCATTAATTGCTACTATAATAGTATTTTTAATTGCTTCTTATGGTGAAAGTATGAGAGTAGAAATTCCTATTTCTCATGGATCAGTTAGAGGGCACGGAAGAATTAGAGGATCTGTTGGTAAATATCCATTAAAATTTATTTATGCAAGTAATATGCCAGTTATATTAACTAGTGCATTATTAGTGAACGTTTCTCTTATGGCTAGTGTCTTCCAAAAATTAGGATGGCCAATATTAGGTGAAGTTTCACAAGGTCAAGCAATTAATGGTTTAGCATTATATTTAACAACTCCTTCTGGAGTTAGTATGTTATGGACTAATCCATTTAGAGTAATCTTTTATGCTATTTTCTTCTTAGCATGTTGTGCTCTATTCAGTTGGTTATGGGTAGAAATCAGTGGATTAAATGCTAAAGAAGTTAGTAAAAAATTATATGATTCTGGTATTCAAATACCTGGATTCAGAAGTAGTAAGAGACAGTTATATAAAATTATGAATAAATATATTCCTGCATTAACCATATTAGGTGGTTTATTCGTAGGACTTTTAGCATTTGGAGCTGATTTCACTCAAGCTTTAGGTGGAGGTACTGGTGTATTACTTACTGTTGGTATTGTATACAGGTTATATGAAGAAATTGCTCAAGAACAACTTATGGATATGCACCCAGTATTAAGAAAATTCTTAGACAACTAAGATTTTTAAACAAAAATATATTTTTTATTTTATATTTTTTTTAAACATAAATATGATTTAATTTTAAATTTATAAATTATAAGAGGGATTATTATGAAATTAGTAGTTTCAACAGGGATACCTGGTTCAGGTAGTACAACAGTATTAGAAAAAGCTTTACAAGAAGTCGATTATCTTCATATTAACTATGGGGATATCATGACTGAAATTGCTATTGAAAAAGAGTTAGTTGAAGATAGAGATTCTTTAAGAAAATTATCTTCTGATGTTCAAAAAGAAATTCAAAAGGAAGCAGGTATTAAAATTAAGGAGAAATCAAAATCTCAAAATGTTATAGTTGATACTCATTGTACTATTAACACTCCAGATGGTTATTTACCTGGATTACCTATATGGGTTTTAGAAGGATTATCTCCAGATTGTTTTATATTAATCGAAGCAAATCCTGATGAAATATTATATAGACGATTGAATGATGATTCTAGAGTAAGAGATATTGAAAAAGCAAAGGATATTCAATTACATCAAGAAATGAATCGTGCAGCTTCTATGGCTTATGCAACTTTAACTGGTGCTACTGTAAAAATTATTAATAATCATGATAATCATTTAAATTCTACAGTTAAAAATTTTGTAGATTTATTAAAAGATTAAATTGAATAATTTTAAGGAACTAATATTATGGTAGTTGAAATAGTTTATATGGTTTTAGATGCAATTTTTGCACCTTTAATTTCATTGGATCCTACTCCTAAAAATCCAATGCTTACAATTTTTGTGATATCATTAATAATTTCTCTTATTACTACTCTTGCTCAAAAATTGTTAGTTGATCAAGATGAGATGAAAGAAATCCAAGATGAAATGAAAGCATATCAAAAAGAAATGAAAGAAGCTCAAATGAGTGGTGATAATAGGCAAATGGCCAAATTACAAGCTAAACAAGGAGATGTAATGGCTAAACAATCTAAAATGATGAAAATGTCTTTTAAGCCTATGATTGTTACTTTTATACCAATATTATTAGTTTTTTATTGGATGGCTCAATCAGTTGTTTCTAAAACAATTGTTTCACTTCCTCCGGCGGTTTATTATACTTTATTAACCCCGTTATGGCATATGTTTTATGGACCTCCAACTACAACTTTACCTTATGCTGTAGGTTGGTTAGGTTGGTACATTTTATGTACATTTGCTTTATCACAAATATTAAGAAAATATATGGGATTCAAAGATGGATTTTAAATCCATTTTTGAGAAATATTTTAGAAAAAAGAATAAGTTTATATTGATAGATGATTATAATAATATTATAAATTACTATTTTTAAATAAATTGGTTTTTTATTATTAAATATAATTATTTAATTTATATTTTGAATCTATTTTTTTATAATAATAGGTTCTTTAATTATTAAAATTTTATAAAAGGTGGAGAAAAGAATGCCTGAATTAAGATACAGATCAAGATCATACAAACGGATGCATAATAACACCCCTGGTGGTAAAAGTGTCCTAAGATATAAAAAGAAGAAACCATCTAAGCATGTATGTGCTGAATGTGGTGCACCGTTACATGGAGTTCCTCGAGGACGTCCATATGAAATTAATAAATTGTCTAAATCTCAAAAAAGACCTAGCCGCCCATATGGTGGTTATTTATGTTCTAAATGTGCTCGTAAGCACTTTAAAAATGAGGCTAGACAATAATGATTATAACTATCGGTGGTCTTGCAGGTACTGGAACTACTACTGCAGCCCAAGTATTATCTAAAAAATTGGATATACCCTTTTTATCTACAGGTAGTATCTTTAGGGATATGGCTAAAGAGAAAGGTATGTCAGTTTTAGAATTTAGTAAATTTGCTGAAAATAATACTGAAATCGATAATGAAATTGATAAAAGACAAGCTGAAATAGCTAAAATTTCTGATAATCTAATTGTTGAAGGTAGACTTTCTGCTTACTTTATTGATGCTGACTTAAAAATTTGGATGTATGCTCCTTTTGAAATTCGAGCTAACCGAATTTGTGATAGAGAAATTAAATCTTTTGAAACAGCTAGTCAAGAAATAAAGATTCGAGAAGAAAGTGAAGCTTCTAGATATTTAGATATTCATAATATAGATATTAATAATTTTGATATCTATGATTTAATGCTTAATACTAATAGGTTTAATCCTGATAGTATAGCAAATATAATTTTAACAACATTAAAGGTGATATAAATGGCATCTATTGAAGTCGGAAGAGTATGTATTAAGACAGCTGGTAGAGAAGCTGGCGAAAAATGTGCAATAATTGATATTATTGATGATAACTTTGTTGAAATAGTTGGTCAAACTATAAAAAATAGAAGATGTAATATTAACCATCTTGAACCTATTGATCAAACTGTAGAAGTTACAGATGATATTGAAGCTATTAAAAAATCATTATAAGAATAATTATCTTTAATTATTTTTATAAACTAATTTTTTCAATATATTTACATTATTTTTTTAATTAATAATTTTTATTTTAATATAAATAAAAATAAGTTTGAATTTTTTTTAAATACTTTATTTTAATGTGATTTTTATGGAAGGTTATGTAGTTAAATCTTCAAGTAGTACTAATGATGATTATGGTTGTGACCCTTTTAATAGACCTATTGAAGAACACATTACTCATGGAATAATTAATTTAGATAAGACTTCTGGTCCTACTTCCCATGAGATTGATTCTTGGGTTAAAAGAATTTTGCATGTTAATAAAACAGGTCATAGTGGAACTTTAGATCCTAAGGTTACTGGTATTTTACCTATAGGTATTGGTTCTGCTACTAGAGTTATTCAATTGTTATTACTTGCTCCTAAAGAATATGTTTGTTTAATGAAATTACATCAAGAAGTTGATGAAGATTCTATTAAATCTATTTTTGAAAAATTTACTGGTAAAATTTTCCAAACTCCTCCAGTAAAATCAGCTGTAAAACGAGAACTTAGAGCTCGTACTATTTATTATTCAGATATTTATGAAATAGATGGTCGGGATGTTCTTTTCCGTATTGGTTGTGAATCTGGAACTTATGTTCGTACTTATTGTCATAATATAGGTGAAGCTTTAGGTTGTGGTGCCCATATGGCAGAATTACGTCGTACTATAGTTGGTCCTTTAAATGAACATACTAATCTTATTACTTTACAAGATTTAACTGATGCATATTATTATTATGCTGAAGAAGGTGATGAAACTTCTTTACGTAATATGATTAAACCTATGGAAGTTGCGACTGAACATTTACCTAAAGTAATTATTAGAGATTCTGCTGTTGGTGCTATTTGTCATGGTGCTAATTTAGCTGCTGGAGGAATTGTTGCTATTTCAGAAAATGTTCGCTATGGTGATATTGTTGCTATAATGACTATTAAGGGAGAGCTTGTTGCTTCTGCTAAATCTTTATTTAGTCTTGATGAAATTTTAGATTCTGATTCTGGAATTATTTTTGAAACTAATAATGTTTATATGGATCCTGATGTTTATCCAAGTATGTGGAAATAAATTGGCTCTGTCAAAAACTTAGTTGATTTTATTTTTTGAAATATTTTGACTCATAATTTTTTTAAGCTTTCTTAT